>CAZOMZ010000249.1:0-3229 GCA_964581065.1 uncultured Loktanella sp.
ATCCCTAACGCCGCTTTAACCTTCTCGCCGCTCGATGCCTTAAACCGGCATTCCGGCGCCAAACCGCTGACGCAATGCCGACGTTGTGCCGACGCGATGCCGCAGCCGGAAACGCCAGCAAACACTGGCGTTAACCCCTGATTCCCGTTGCGGAGCGCCAGCGCACCTACCGTGCGTTGCGGGGACCGCATCTGCCGCCAACGCAAAACGCCCCGCACAATGGCGGGGCGTGCTGCCTGACGAGGTGGCCGCGCTGACGTGTGAGTTGCCGTCAGGGCCGAAACCCTAGCCGCGACAGGTCTTCACGAAGGTTTCAAAGGCGGCCCAGATATCGGGGCCGGAGTTGCTGCGCTGCGGGTGGATCAGGACGAAATCGACCGTCTGCCCTTCGCGCATCTGCAACTGCCCGACAACTTCGTTTGCATAATCCGCCAGCGGCACGCCCGGCGCGCGCGCCTCGAAACTGCCCGGTCCGGATTCCAGCGCCACTCCGCCCCCCATCAGCCCGACCGCGCCGGGCTCAAGGGTCACACGCAGCAATGGAGCCTGACCGCCCTGTATTTGCAGGGTTTGCTCGAACTGGACCTTCGACGCATCAAAGGATGCAGTGAACAGATCAACCGACGAGATGTTCCGGCGGCTGATGTGGAAGTAGTTGGCAACGTAAACAATCTGGACGTTGCAGTCAGAGCCGGTGATCACAAGGCCCGACTCGTCATCCTGATATTGTGCCAGTGTAAGCAGGGCTTCCAACGCGGCCTGCACGGCCTCGGTGTTGTCAGGGGTCTCGGCAGGCGCGCCTTCGATCAGTTGCGACAGGGCGCTGAAACAGGCGATCTGGGCAGCCGGATCACCGGTGATGTTCTGGCAATTCTTGGTCAGGTCAGACAGAAGATAATCTTCACCGTCGACGCTCACAATCTGGTCAGCCTGCGCATGGGTCGCCATGATCCCGAGCGACAACGCAATACCACGCATCAGCATTTTCATTACTGTACTCCGAAACAAGATCGCCGCATGTGGCGCAACGGTCTTCTCTGTTACTCACTAAATATTCCACATCGGACAGCTGCGCCGTCCCGGCCCAGGCGAAGACAATCTCTCCGCCTGTGCCAGTCTCATAGTTCGCCTCAGTTTTCGAGGACAAAATCGGTCTTGTCGATCCCGTAGGCTTCCTTGGCCGTTGTTACCCGCAGGCCGATTGTCTCTTTCAGAGCGATCCACACGATGCTGCTCATGATTGCAACATAGGCCATGACGATCAGAACAGAGGACAGCTGGCCGACCACGGATGCTTCTGGGTTGGTAAAGCCGGCCGCAATCGTGCCCCAGATGCCGCAGAACAGGTGCACCGGAATGGCGCCCACGACGTCGTCGATCTGGAAGTAGTCAAGCAACATGCTGGACCAGTAGAGCACCAGACCACCGCCCATGCCGACAGCAAACGCCCAGAACGGCGAGGGGAACAGAGGCTCGGCGGTGATCGAAACCAGACCGGCCAGCGCGCCGTTCAGCATGAAGGTCAGATCGAAACGCAGCTCGCGCAGGTAGGACAGGAAGGCCGCCACGATGACGCCGCCTGCGGCTGAAAGGTTGGTGTTGAGGAAGATGCGCGCAACGTTCGAGGCATCCGCATCGGTCGAGAAGCTGAGATAGGAGCCCGCGTTGAACCCGTACCAGCCCATCCACAGGATCAGCACACCGATGGTGGCCAGCGGCAGCGAGTAGTTGCCCAAAGCAACCTTCTGCCCGTCCACAAAGCGCCCCTGACGGGCACCGACAAACAGGGCACCGGTCAGTGCCGCAACACCACCCACAACGTGCACAACCGTGCTGCCCGCCAGATCGCGGAAGCCCAGTTCAGTCGCAAGGAAGCCGCCACCCCATGTCCAGGACGCCTGGATCGGATAGATGATGGCGGTCAGCGCCGCAGTGAAGATGAAGAACGAGACCAGTTTCAGACGTTCGGCGATGGCGCCTGACACGATCGAGGCCACAGCCACACAGAACATGGACTGAAAGAAGATATCGGCAGCGTCAGCATGGCCGCGGCCCACGAAACCTTCGCGGGCATCGGCGACGTTGCCGACCTCGATCACGCCGTTAAACCCGAGGACACCGGACATGATCCAGTTGCCGCCGGGGAACATCAGGCCATAGCCGGTCAGGATGAATGCGGTCGAGGCAATGGCGAAAAGGCCGATGTTCTTGGCGCATTGCGTGATCACGTTCTTGCCACGCACAAAGCCTGCTTCCAGCATGGCAAAGCCCGCAGTCATCCACATCACCAGAACGCCACAGAAGACGATGAACAGCGTGTTGATTGCAAAGGAGGATACACCGGAGGATGCCTGTTGGGCATGCGCGGGCGCGGCGAAAAGGGCGGCCAGCAGCGCGACCCCGAAAACTCTCTTACTCATTTCATACTCACTAACTAGAAGTCGATGTCCTCGTCTTGCTCGAATTTTGGGCGAATTTGTGACGCCTTTGTCTAATTGTTGGGGCAAACTGAAAAAGCCCCTTTGGTTGACGCAGCGTCATGGGGAGACACGCTGCAGTGGTCCAAGTGGCATTTGTCGTCCACCCTCTGCTGTGCCTTTGAAGCCTGCCAACGGAAAGTTTCCGAAGGATTTCAAAACTCTTGACGACACCATCCATTCAATTGCGATCGGGAATTCATGCTTCTTTTGCCGCGACGGCAGGGCATGGATGGTTGTGTCGGGCTCCGCGCCCCGGGATTAGCGCTTTTGGGGGTTTGGCGCCCGCATTTCGATCCTCTGGTCTGCGTGACAGCCCGATCGGACTTACGATTCGCGGGCAATTGTGGCGAATGCCTCATCACGACCTCGCACGCCCTTGTCGCTTTCGCACCCAAACGCGTCGGCTGGTTCTTTCATGGCATTGCCATTTCGCGCAAATTACGCCGCAAGAACCCAAGGGAGTCGCAGGTTATGAAAACGCAAGTCAAAGCTCTGGTCGTCGGTGGTGGTGCTGTCGGCACATCGATTGCTTATCATTTGGCCAAGGCGGGCTGGGAAGATGTCATGCTCTTGGAGCGCGACGAACTGACAAGCGGCTCCACGTGGCACGCGGCCGGGCTCCTGCCGCTTTTCAACATGTCCTATGCGACCACCCACATCCACAAGTACTCGGTCGATTTCTATAAGCAGCTGGAGGCCGAAACCGGCCTGAACGCAGGCTTTGCCGTCGTCGGCAACCTGCGCATGGC
>CAZOMZ010000250.1:0-3208 GCA_964581065.1 uncultured Loktanella sp.
GCTTCATGTGCGCCAGTGGAGGCACCCGATGGCACAGCAGCACGTCCCATCGTGCCGTCTTCGAGGATCACGTCGACCTCAACCGTGGGGTTGCCGCGGCTGTCGAGGATTTCGCGGGCGTGGACGTCGATGATGGTGCTCATACTGTGCTCCTAAAGGAATGTTAGCGGTATCAGGCGCTCTATAGCGCGGGTTTGGGGATATGGGAAGCCCGTGCCAGTCGGGCCTCGCGCCAGAGGGTATAGACGCCGGAGACGATGACGATCGCGGCGCCGATCAATGTCGCGGCATCCGGAATCTCGGTGAAGAAGAGATAGCCGACAACCAGTGCAAAGACCATGCGACTGTAGCGGAACGACGAGATGATGCCGGCGTTTCCGGCCCGTGTGGCCGCTACAATCGCCAGATAGGCCACCATGCCGATCAGGATGCCCAAGACCAGCAGGCTCCATTCTTGGCCTTCTGGCATGACGAGGCTCTGGCCCTGAAGGATCGAGAGAAGAAAAGCTGCCGGTGTCAGAAGCGCAAATGCGTGGATACCAAGCTGGATGCCCGCAAGCTGCACCTTGAGGCTGCGGGTCAGTAGATCGCGCGCGGCCAGCCCTAGCATGCCACCCACTGCCAGCAGGGTCGCCGGAACAAATCCGTCCGTCCCGGGCCGGATGATGATCAAGACGCCGACAAAACCGACAATGATCGCCAGCCAACGCCGCCAGCCCACGTCTTGTCCCAGAAAGATCGCAGCGCCCATTGCCACGACCAGCGGTGTCGCCTGTATGACGGCTGAAGCCGTGGTGAGAGGGATCAGCGCAAGGGCCGTCACAAAGAAACAAGAGCCCACGACCTCGGCAAGGCTACGCAGAATGACCCTGCCGTTCAGATAGGCCGGAGACCAGAGCGGGATGCCCCGCACGGCCGACCAGATCAGAAACAGGATGATGCCTCCAAGGCAGATCATCCCAAGAACCTGTCCAACCGGAATGCGCGTGGCCAACAGCTTGATCAGCCCGTCTTCAAGCGCAAAGCACAACATCGCAAAGACCATGAAGGCCGCGCCGCGGATGTTTTCCAAATCAGGTGTCCTTGTCGGTCAGTGGCACGGCGTAGAGTTCCAACCGGTGCCCCATCAGCCTGTAGCCGAGTTTGTTGGCGATCTTTTCCTGCAATTCCTCGATCTCGGGGTCGACGAATTCGATGACCTCGCCGGAATGCACATCAATCAGGTGGTCATGGTGCTCGCGATCAGCGGTTTCGTAGCGCGCGCGACCGTCGCCGAACTCGTGTTTCTCAAGGATGCCGGATTCTTCGAAAAGCTTGACCGTGCGGTAGACCGTCGCCAGCGAAATCCGCGGATCAAGGGCCGAGGCGCGGTTGTAAAGCTCTTCGACATCGGGATGATCGTCGGCCTCTTCCAGCACGGCGGCAATGGTCCTGCGCTGTTCTGTCAGGCGCAGCCCCTTGGCTTCACAACGCTCGATTATTGTCGCTGTCATCGCGGTCTCTTTGTTCTTCGGTTTCCTGATAGCGGGGCAGGGCGCGGGTTTCCACCCTGATAGCGCTAGAGTGTCAGTTGGCCTTCCATCGTGCGGACAGCCTGACCGCTGATTGTCACCGCAACAGGGTCGCCAAGACGCGTCCGCGCGCGGACACGCGACGGGCGGCCCATCGCTTCGCCCTGCAGGATCGCCAGGTCCAGATCACGGGTTTCAAGCGCGGTCAGGAATGCGGCAAGGGCGGCGCAGGCGCTGCCGGTCGCAGGATCTTCGGGGATATTGTCGAGCGGCGCGAACATCCGTGCGTCGATGTCGCCTGCGTGACGGACATAGGCAAAGACTGCGAAATCCAAGCCGGAAGGGTATCGTGCGGCGCCGTCGCGGAATGCAGAAATATTGGTCTGGATCCCGTTCAGGGCCGATTTGTCCTGCAATTCCACCAACACGAAATCCAGCCCCACGCCAGCTTTTGTGGGCATGTGGTTGTCGGTCTTGATCGCGTCCCGGGGCAGGGACAGCGCCTCGGCGATCAGCGCCGGATCAGGTTCGCCGAAGCGGTCTATTGGTGCCGATACGGTGAAGGCTGCGACGTCGCCTTCGATTGTACAAGGGATCGGTCCCACCCCCAGTTCCAACACCATCTCGCCATTGTGGCCTTCATCATGCAGCGCCAAAGCCGTGCCAATGGTCGGGTGCCCTGCAAAGGGGATTTCCATTGTCGGCGTAAAGATGCGCACCCGCGCAGTATGTGCCGCATCTGCGGGCGGGTAGACAAACGTCGTCTCCGAGAAATTGAATTCGCGCGCGATCCGCTGCAACTGGTCTTCTGGCAGTCTTGTCGCGTCGGGAATGACGGCAAGCTGGTTGCCGGCAAAGGGTTTGTCGGTGAAGACGTCGTAGACGAAAAAGCGGGTCATGGTCTGCCTGTCTGTCTCGGCCGCGCGGCCGGTCGCGGGTTAAGGGATTGGTAATGTCTGCTGCCTAGGGTCGCTCTATGGGACTGAAAGATCAATCACCAGCCGCGATGCGGCGACTGCCAGCGGCCCTGATGGCCGCCAACATTGTTTTTCCCGTCACTGTGACTGTGCTTTTCGTGGACCTGCTGTTGCTCTAGCCAAGCTGGACAAGTGCGTGACGCTTCTTGCCCGCGCTCAGCTTGATCGGGGCAGACAGTGCATCCGCACCGATGACCAGACCCGTGTCGGTCAGCGCTTCGTCATTCATCCGCGCACCGTTCTCAGCGATCAGGCGCTTGGCCTCTTTGCCAGACTTCGCCAGACCGGATTTCACGATGAGCTGGACGATGGAAATACCGTCGCCGATCTCGTCAGCGGAAAGCGTCAGTGTGGGCAAATCATCCCCGATGCCGCCTTTCTCGAAGACCTCGCGCGCAGTGGCCTCGGCGGCGGCAGCGGCCTCAGCGCCATGCAGCAGCGTTGTGACCTCGTTGGCGAGGATGATTTTGGCCGCGTTGATCTCGGACCCTTCAAGATTGCCCAGACGGTCGCATTCCTCCACCGGCAATTCGGTATAAAGCTTCAGAAACCGGCCCGTGTCGGCATCCGTCGTGTTGCGCCAGAACTGCCAGAACTCGTAAGGGCTGCACATATCTGCATTCAGCCAGACAGCGCCGGACTGGGATTTGCCCATCTTCTTGCCATCGCTGGTGGTCAGGAGCGGCGAGGTCAGGCCGTAGATTTCCTGATCCAGCACGC
>CAZOMZ010000251.1:0-1410 GCA_964581065.1 uncultured Loktanella sp.
CATGGTCGGCGTGACCGGCCAATGCCTCGTCAATGCCGTTGTCCACGACCTCATAAACCATGTGGTGCAGACCGGACCCGTCATCGGTATCGCCGATATACATTCCGGGGCGCTTGCGCACCGCCTCCAAGCCCTTGAGAACCTTGATGGAATCGGCGCCATATTCAGCAGGGTTCGTATTGTTGTCGGACATCGGGGTAACCTTGTTCAAACTCCCCCAAAATATATGGGAAACAGGGGGGGATGTCACGCAAATGACACCAGATTTTGTGGTTTTTGGCGGACCTCGGCGCAGTCCTTATGTCAAGGCGATCACCACGCCGACACCGATCAGCAACCAGCCCGCAATCGTGTTCATGCGCCGCACAGCCGATGGGGATTTGAGCAGCCCTCTTGCGCGCCCGACAAAGGCTGCAAGCGTCAGATTGCCAACCAGCGGAACCATGAAACTGAGCGTGCATATGGCCACCATATCGAGCACGGTCACGCTGGTCAGATCGAAGAACCCTGGCAGGACACCCATGTAGAACAGCACCGCCTTGGGGTTGCCAAGGATCACCGCGACGCCGGCGGCGAAGCCGGCCCACATGCCGGGCTTTGTCAGACGGCTGTTGGCGCTGAGCGCATGGTCGGCATTGCGGATCAGCAGGATGCCCATGACGACAAAGACGACAACGGCGACCCATTGCAGCACCAGCATGAACCCTGAAAAGACCGACACCAGCCACGCCACACCAAGAACCGCGACAAGTGGCCAGAAGATATCACCGACGGCCACGCCAAGGGCCAGCGGCCAAGCCGCCTGATACCCGCCTGACATCGCGCGGGCCAGCAAGGCTACCCAGACCGGACCGGGTGTCATGAACAGGATCAACAGTGCGCCTGCATAAAGCAGTAGTTCGTACGGCGTGATGGTCATATCAAAAGAGGTGCCCCAAAAGATCGACATCCGCCAGATCATCCCAAGGACGGTCCGTCAATGACAGAACTCTCAGATAGCGTGTTGGAGCGCTGATAACGCTCTCAGAATGCCCACCTTCGATGACCGTGTAGCGCAAAGTGTTGGTCACAGCCTCAAAGCCATGTTTGGCATAGACCGGATGATCGCCGAACAGCAGCATGAACGGGGCTTGCGTTTGGCGCGCGACCGCGATGCTGTGTTTAAGAAGCTGGCTGGCAATGCCCTGACCGCCGCGCTCCGGTGCGGTTGCGACTTCGGCCAAGCCGATGATTGGGACCAACGCATCACCGATCCGGATCGCGCGAAAGCACAGGGCGATATGCCCCACCAGCCCGCCTTCGATCCGCCCCAGAACACGCAGATGGTGCCGCTGCTTGTAGTATGAGCGCCCGTCGAATCCGTCGTCCCCCTCTTGACCGAAGGCAGCGGCCAGCAAGGCGGCGATTTCC
>CAZOMZ010000251.1:1510-3197 GCA_964581065.1 uncultured Loktanella sp.
TGCCCGCCCGTTTCCGTGACTTCGACAAACTGGGCGCGGTCTCCCAGTTCGGCAAACAGTTCCACGCCCGTCCCCGTCATGAAGGCCTGCGCACCCAGGGCGCAGATTTCATCGTAAAGCGCCGCGCGGCGGGCGGCGTCGAGGTGCGCGGCGACTTCATCCAGAAGCAGGATCGGCGCTGCTCCGAAATCACGGGCGAGAGCGCGCCCGTTGGCAAGGATCAGGCTGATCAGCAGTGCCTTTTGTTCTCCGGTCGAACAATCGCGGGCAGGCATACCCTTGTCGGCAAAGATCGCCTCAAGATCGGCGCGATGCGGGCCGATCAGCGTGCGACCGGCCGCCATGTCGCGCGGGCGGTTCTGGGACAGCGCATCCTGATAGTCGTCCGGGATCGGTTCTGCGTAGGTCATTGCAAGAGTTGCTGACGGAAAAGCCGTTTCGGCATTGGCCTGCGCTGCGGTCAGTTCGCCAATTGTGCGGGCGCGGTTGCGGGTGATCAGGGCGGCGGACTCGGCCATCTGCGCCTCGATTGCGGCGTACCAATGCGGGTCGCGCACCATGTCTTTCAGCAGTCGGTTGCGCTCGCGCATGGCCTTTTCGAAGGACAGAACGGCCTCTGCATGTGTCGGTTCAAAGCTGAGCGTTGCACGGTCCAGAAAACGTCTGCGCCCTTCGGCCCCTTCGATCCAGAGGCGGTCCATCGACGGCACCAGCCAGAGCATCCGCCCCACCCGTCCGAGTGCTGTCTGCGGCGCAGACTTGGCGTCAATCTTGAGCTGGCGCGGCTGTCCCGCCTCGGCCCATGTTTCCAGCTCGTGCATCTGGTGCAGCGACTGCAGGACACCCGTGATCTTCCAGCCCAATGCTTCGGGCCTGCGGGTCAGGTCGTCGGCACCCGCACGGCGCAGCCCGCGGCCCGGTGACAGCAGCGACACAGCTTCGAGGATGTTGGTCTTGCCCGCGCCATTTGGGCCGAAGATCGCGACAGGCCGTCCGTCAAAGGCCATCTCCGCGCGCTTGTGGCTGCGGAAATGCGAGAGCGTCAGGACTTGAAGTGCGAGCTTGCTCATAAGCACCACGCAGGATTTGTGAAAACCCTGCCTCCAAAATCTTCGAAGATTTTGGTCCTCACACGCGCATCGGCATCACGACGTAAACCGCCGAGGTGTCGTTGCCTTCGCGCATCAGGGTCGGGTCACCGGAGGAGTTGAACAGGAACACCGCATTCTCGCGATCCACCTGACTGGCGATTTCGAGCAGGTATTTCGCGTTGAAACCGATCTCAAGCCTTTCGTCCCCATAGGCCACGGCCAGCTCTTCCTCAGCGGCACCGCTGTCAGGGGCATTGACCGAGAGGACCAGACGATCCTCATCCAGTGACAGTTTCACTGCACGCGACCGCTCGGACGACACGGTCGCCACGCGGTCCACCGCGCGGGCGAATTCGGCTGCGTCAACTTCAAGCCGGCGCGTGTTGCCCATTGGAATAACCCGCGTGTAGTCGGGGAATGTGCCGTCGATGACTTTGGACGTCAGGGTGATGTCGGGCGTTGCAAAACGGATCTTGGTTTCCGAAACCGAGACCGCAATCTTCATCTCGTCATCTTCAAGAAGCTTGCGCAACTCGCCCACTGTTTTGCGCGGAACGATTACACCGGCCATATTCGCTGCCCCATCGGGCAGATCC
>CAZOMZ010000252.1:0-3162 GCA_964581065.1 uncultured Loktanella sp.
CCCCCCCCCCCCCCCCCCCCCCTTTTAATGATCCGGCGACCACCGAGATCTACACCAAGTTTTCACTGGGACGGGCGGATGTTTTTGCCGCCGGTGATCTGGCACTGCAGGAGGCGGCCCGTATGATCTTTGCTTTGCCGGAGCGCCCATCCGAAAAGACGCTGCGTGCCATGGCTGACGAATGGTCGCCGTGGCGATCGGTTGCAGCGCGCATCCTATGGGCCTACTACAAGCAGGCGAAACAAAGGGAAGGCATCAGATGACACGGGCACTCGAAGCGCAGCGGCGCGCACCGGTATCAGGCGAAACGCGGTCCTGCGTGGTGTTTCTGCACGGCTATGGTGCAAATGCGGCTGATCTGATCGGTCTGGCCGACCCGTTGGCAGAATACATGCCCGACACGCTGTTCCTGTCTCCCGATGCGCCCGAAGAATGCATGGGCGTGCCTATGGGCCGCCAGTGGTTCCCGATTCCCTGGATTGACGGATCCAGTGAAGAAGAAAGCAACGCGGGCTTGCAGCGGGCCGCCGCTGACCTCGATGCCTTTCTCGACGGTGTGATGGTGGATGAGGACCTGTTGCCGGAACAGGTCATGGTGCTCGGCTTTAGCCAAGGGACGATGATGGCACTGCATGTGGTTCCCCGACGTGAGGACCCGATCGCAGGGATCGTTGCCTTTTCAGGTCGGCTGCTGCAGCCAGAGCTTCTGGCCGATGAAACCCTGAGCCGTCCGCCCGTCCTGCTGGTGCATGGCGATGCTGATGACGTGGTGCCGGTGCAATCCCTGCCGCAGGCTGCCGAAGCCCTGCAGGGTGCAGGCTGGACCGAGGTTTTTGCCCACATCATGAAAGGCACAGGACACGGGATCGCGCCTGACGGCTTGTCGGTTGCGCTCGCGTTCATGCGCGACAGGCTGGGGTTGGGTTAACACACTGCCCAAGATTTCTGCACAAATGGGCAAATGATGAGGCTTGTCACATTTCTGACGCCATATATAGTCATCCTCAAGAACAGCGGGACTGCCGCTTGGACTGCTCCCGCACCGGATCAACTGGGGTGAGCAAGACATGGTGCAAACAGACTTTCGGACGGATTTTGTCAGGGAACCTGCGATCTTAAAGCATTATCCGGCCTTGGTGCTGAATGCGGATTACCGTCCTTTGTCCTACTACCCTTTGTCGCTCTGGCCATGGCAGGAAGCCATCAAGGCCGCTTGGCTGGATCGCGTCGACATCGTCAGCGAATATGACGAGGTCGTGCGCAGCCCTTCAACAGTGATTAAAATCCCGTCGGTCGTGGTGCTGAAGGACTATGTGAAACCGCAAAAGCAGGTGGCCTTTACGCGCTTCAACCTGTTTCTGCGCGATGAATTCTGCTGCCAGTATTGTGGCGCCAAGGGCGATCTGACCTTTGATCACGTTGTCCCGCGTGCCAGTGGCGGGATCACCAGTTGGGAAAACGTGGTTGCCGCCTGCGCGCCGTGCAACTTGCGCAAGGGATCGCGGTCGCTCAAGCAATCGGGGATGAGCCTGAGACGCCCGCCCCGTCGTCCGGTCCCTGACCAGTTGCATAACGTCGGCCGGAAGTTTCCGCCCAACCACCTGCACGAAAGCTGGCTGGATTTCCTTTATTGGGATGCAGAACTGGAAGCATAGGGCGCTTGCTCGTTCTGTCTTAAGACGTCCTTAACGCTGATTGACGACAGTCGGACCAAGCCCCGCAGGGCCCTATCCGACCGAGGAGATCATGCATGACGTCACTCCCTTTGGCGCAAGAGGCCGCAGAGGCCCCGCCATCCACATCGCCTACGCCCGCGACAGCCTCACAGATTGCCGAACGCTTTTTGCTGCAAGGCAAGACATGGCGCTATCTGCGCTACCTCCATTTCCGGCAAAGCCTCTTGCGGATTGCCAACCAGATCGAGACCGTCTGCATCTGCGGGTCGGGTCACGGGCTCGCCGAAGTGATGATCGCAGAGGAATTTCCGCATTTGCAGATCATGCTGACCGACATCCACAATCCGGCGGGCGGGTATCCAAATTACCACCGCGCGATGGATCTGGCCTGGCGGCGCGGGGTGCGCAATCTGGAATTCTCGATCTGGGACGTGCTGCAACCGACCAAGCGCGGGTTCGATCTGATCGCCTCGACCGAGATGCTGGAACACATCGAGGACGCAGAAACAGCAGCCAAAAACATGGTCGCGGCCAGCAAACGTTTTGTCTATTGCCTTGTGCCGTTTGCCGATGCTGCGGCCAATGCCGATCCGGACCTGCGCAAAGGGGTTTGGGACCGGCACGAACATTTTGTCGTCGGATACGACGCCGAAACGCTGACACGGCTGTTTCCCGACCCGATCGAAGTGCATGGCACCTATTGGCAAGAGACGGGCGTGCCGTGGCGTGCGCGTATGGAACCCATGACACGGGCGGAGATTGACGCGCAGACGGATGCGTTGAAAGCCGAGGCAAAGAAAGATCTCATCGCGCGGACGCCGGTCCGCTTTGGCGAATGTCAGGGGATCAAGATTCTTTCGGATGTGCGGGCCCATAAACGTGCGCAGCTCTCGCCTGCCTGAACAACGCGCATTAACATGACAACCAAAGGCGCAGGTCCAAACAACTTGCGCTAAGTGCTAGACTTGCCCCGAGCACCGCGTTAGGAAGGCCGCGTTAGCGCTAACGCATGCTCCATAGGGGAGATAACTATGGTTTCTCGCGTCATCCCGGTCGAAGCGTTCGACTTGGTGATTTTTGGTGGCACAGGCGATCTTGCCCGCCGCAAAATTCTTCCTGGACTGTTCCGTCGGTTCCTTGCCGGCCAGATGCCCGACAACGCACGGATTATCGGCGCTGCCCGCTCCGAACTGGACGCGGCAGGCTATCGCAGCATGATCGCCGAGGCCGTCGCCGAATTTGGCGGGAAAGAATCAAAGGACAGCAAAGGGTTGGAGGCCTTTCTTCAACGCCTCGACTATGTAGCGATCGATGCCAAGGGTGAGGGTGGCTGGGCTGCTCTTGCCGAAATGGTGCGCAAGGACGTCGTGCAGGCCTTTTACTTTTCGGTTGCGCCATCGCTGTTTGGCGATCTGGCCGAACGGTTGCATACACATGGCATTGCCACTGACAATAGCCGGATCGTTGTTGAAAAGCCCTTTGGCCG
>CAZOMZ010000253.1:0-3150 GCA_964581065.1 uncultured Loktanella sp.
GCTCGATCCCGCTGCCGGTCAGCATGTTGGCGACCATCTTGGCGGTGATCGGCGTGCGTGCCTTGGTGCGGCGGTCCTGACGGGCATACCCGAAATAGGGCAGAACAGCCGTGACACGCGCCGCAGAGGACCGGCGCAGCGCGTCGGCCATGACCAGCAGTTCCATCAGGTTGTCATTGGCGGGGTTCGACGTTGGCTGGATGATGAACATATCCTCGCCGCGCACGTTCTCGAACACCTCGACAAACACCTCGCCATCGTTGAACCGCTCGACCCGCGCATCACAGAGGCTCACGTCCATCCCGCGATGCATCGACATGCGGCGTGCGATTGCCTTGGCAAGTGGCTGGTTTGCGTTGCCGGCAATCAGCTTGGGTTCGATCATGGTGGGCATGGGAGGGGTCCTTTGGCAGAAGGCGGAGACGCGATTGTAACAGATTCGTGGCGTTGACACCGCGTAACACAAGCTTACCGTCTCGCAAAGAATGAGCCGCCCAAAGGAGAGGTAAATGCCGCATATTGATTACTACTTCGCCACGATTTCCCCCTACACCTACCTCAGTGGGACACGGCCAGCCGAAGTCGCACAGCGGCACGGGGCGACGATCACATATAAACCTTGCGATATCATGGGGCTTTTTGCGCGCACTGGCGGTGTGCCACCTAAGGACCGGCACCCGAACCGACAGGCCTACCGCCTGCAAGACATGGAGCGCCGCGCCAAACTGCTGGGCAAACCGCTGAACATCAAGCCGATGTTCTGGCCCACAAATAGCGCGCCTTCTGCTTACGCAATCATCGCCGCCCAGAACGCGGGAGAGGATGTGTCGGAACTGGTGGCCACCATCGGCTCGGCCATCTGGGCCGAGGAGAAAGACATCAGTCAGGACGATACCGTCCGCGCCTGTCTGGAGAAATGCGGTCTTGATCCTGCGCTGGCGGACAGGGACATGCTGACCAGCGCCGACACGTTTGCCAAAAACCTCGAAGACGCGGTGAGTGCCGGTGTCTTTGGCGCGCCATTCTTCGTGGTCGATAGCGGGCAGGTGTTCTGGGGCGAGGACCGGATCGACGATCTGGAAGCGCATCTGGCAGGCAAGATCTGAAGTGGACTTTCATCGTGTCACTCTTGGCGAGGGCCAACCTCGCCTGATGATCCACTGTATGCTGGCGCGGCACGAGGTGCTCTTGCCGCTTGCCAAGGCGATTGGTGGTAGAGCGACCCTCTTCGACATGCCGGGACACGGGCAAAGCGCTGACTGGGACGGGCAGACGCCCTTTCAGGCGCTGACCGCGCAGATGGCGGCAGAATGCTGCAACGGCCCGACCCATGTCATCGGGCATTCCTTTGGTGCGGCAGTCGCATTGCGGCTCGCGGTTGAGCGTCCCGATCTGGTCAACCGCCTGACCCTGATTGAACCGGTCTTCTTTGCCGCGGCCAAAGGCACGGGTCATCATAGCGACTACCTCAGGCAGTTCCGTCCCTTTGTGGCGGCCATGTTGCAGGGTGACGAAGACCGCGCGGCAGAGATTTTCAACGGGTTCTGGAGCAGCGCACGCTGGCAGGAAATCCCCGCCGAACAACGTGCCTATCTGACAGCCCGCATTCATCTGGTTGTCGCCACTGGTTCGGATCTGGAGGAAGACCCCGACGGTATCACGTCACCAGAGCGGCTGGCGCAGCTAGAAATACCCGTCACGCTGATCCGGGGTGAGAAGACCCAGCCGATCATGGCGGACATACACGCCGCTCTTGTTGCACGTTTGCCGAATGCGACCGATCACGTCCTCGCGGGGGCGGGCCATATGGCACCGCTGCGCAAACCGTTCATCCCGCAGATCGCCGCGATTATCCGCGAAGCAGAGACAGGAACTGGCTGACGGCATCTTCGCTGGCCGACCAATCCGTGACCAGTCGCCCGATCAGCGGCTCGTCGGGATCACCCTGCGACGCATCGCCGTTCATCGTGTAATACACGGCCCCGCCATCCAGCATCCGCTTGTGTTCGGCGCGTGGCATCTCGAAAAAGACGATATTGGCCTCGGAGGGATAAAGAATCCGCGCCCCGTTGTGCTGCGCCAGCCCCTCGGCCAGTTGCGCACAGCGCGCATTCGCGGCGCTCGCCATATCGAGCCACAGCCCGTCTTCCAGATAGGCTTGCATCTGCGCTGACAGATAGCGGTGCTTGGACAGAAGATGCCCGCCGCGCTTGCGCCGCAGCTCGAACTCCCACGCAAGCTCGGGGTCAAAGATCACGCAGGCCTCGACCCCCATCGCGCCGTTCTTGGTACCGCCAAAGCTGACGGTATCGACACCCGCTTTCCACGTCATCTCGGCAGGCGAACAGCCCAGCGCCACCAACGCATTGGCAAAGCGGGCGCCGTCCAAATGGGTCTTGAGGCCGAATTCCTGCGCCGTCGCGGTCAGTGCTCGCAACTCGTCCAATTGATAGATCGTGCCCTTCTCGGTCACCTGCGTCAGCGACAGTGGCCCGCGCTGCGGGCCGTGGACCCCGCGGTTCTGCTCGGCAAGGATCTTCGCCCGCAGATCGTCGGCATTCATCTTGCCGTCTGTCGTAGGCACCAGCGTCAGCTTGGCGCCTGTATAGAACTCGGGCGCATTGCATTCGTCTTCATGGATATGCGCACAGTCGGAACAAAAGATCGTCTGCCATGGCTGAGACATGGTGCCGAGCAGAATGGAATTGGCCGAGGTGCCGTTGATCACCAGATAGACAGCCGCTTCGGGTGCCTCAAAGATGTCGCGGATTGCCTGACGCACCTCATCCATGATGGGATCAGCGCCATATCCCATGGCATAGCCCTCGTTGGCGCGCATCAGCGCCTCCATCACCTTGGGATGGGCGGGTCCGGCGTTGTCGGATGCAAAGAACATCAAAGCGGCTCCTGAATGATAAAGTCTTCCCAGTCGTCTTCGTCGACATCGGTTTCCGAAACGGTCAGCCCGCGCATCGAGACACCGGCCTCATGCACGGAATTCGGATCGCCCGAGATCAGCGGATGCCAGTCATAAAGCGGGCGGCCCTCGTAGATCAGGCGGTAGCCACAGGTGCGCGGCAGCCAGTACATATGCTGCTCAATGGTCTCGGGTGTCATCACGATGCATTCGGGGACGTATTTGTGGCGGTT
>CAZOMZ010000254.1:0-3132 GCA_964581065.1 uncultured Loktanella sp.
CCCTGCAAAAGAAGCCGAAGCCGCCAATGTGCTGATCGAACAGGGTGCCGACGTGATCCTGCAGCACACCGACTCGACTGCACCTCAGGCCGCCGCACAGGCTGCCGGTAACGTCGTGACCTTCGGTCAGGCCTCCGACATGGCAGAGTTCGGTCCCTTCCCGCGTGTGTCGTCCATCATCGACGACTGGGCACCCTACTACATTGCCCGCACCCAGGCTGTGATCGATGGCACATGGGAAAGCACCGACACATGGGACGGCATCGCACCCGGCATGGTCAAGATCGGCGAGATCACTGACGCGGTGCCTGCTGACGTGAAAGCCTCTGCCGAGGCGCTGATCGAAAGCCTGCGCTCGGGCGAATACCACGCCTTTACCGGCCCGCTGAACCGTCAAGACGGGTCCGCATGGCTGGCCGCCGGTGAAACCGCTGATGACGGCACACTGGCTGGCATGAACTTCTACGTCGAAGGCATTGATGCGGAAATCCCCCAGTAAACCGACTGGAAACAAGGCAAAATCATGACGAAGGGCCGCGATTTCGCGGCCCTTTTTCATTTTCGGTAAATCTACACATGCCTTTTAGGAAATGTTTGACCGAAACACTTGCCCTCGGGCCTTTGTCCGGATAGCCCTTGAGTTGTCGTGGTGGGGACTACGGCACGCTGGGAATGATTCCCTGTGCGCCTTTTGAGTTGGTGTGTCATTTGCATGATGATCCGCCGTTAGTAAGTAAATCGTTCCCGCAATGTGGCATGTCACATTGCATCTGCCAGAGGTGAATTCCGACAGTCATACCGTGATCGACATAACCCAATTGATTGGGGAGTCCTCCCGTCTCGGGACCAGAAGCCTTGCAATGTTAACGTAACGTTAATATTGATGCTCTGGGTGGATTTCCCGCCGGTTGGCAGATCGCAATGGTTGCAGCACGGATTGTGCTGCCGGAATGCCGAAGCGGGGGAACGGGTAACAAGTAAAGTGCGGTGCTGCGAGGCACTGCCTCAACAAAGGTGAAATGCCCATGACCCATTCCAAGATCTCGCGGAGCGCCGGAACCATTGCTGCTGCAGTCGTCGCGTCCTTCATTGCGACGGCAGCTGTGCCAAGCAACAACGCGCCTGCCGCTCAACCCGCAGCTTCCACCGAGACGACTGCGCAATTTGTCGAAGACAGCGGCGCCAGCGCCCGCGTCGATCTGGCAGGCAAGCTGCGGATGCTCAGCCAGCGCGTGACCGCAACAGCCTGTTACGTGCGGGCCGGTGTGGATACAGCAAGCACGCTTCCCGCCCTGATCGGAGCCACTGACGAATTCGAGGCGATCCTCAACGCCCTGCAAAACGGAGACCCCGAACGCGGTATCTTCGGTGCAGAAGAGCGGCGCAGAACCCTCGTTGGCCTGCAAAAGCTGCATGACGACTACTGGGCCGGGTTCGCCGAACACGCACGACGGGTCTCTGCCGGCGCAGGTGATGCAACCGATGTCGCAGAGATGGCCACACAAAGCCAGCCGCTGCTGGAATTCGCGATGCGGATGGTCAGCGAAATCTCGGCACAATACTCTGATCCGACCGTCCTGCTGCAGGCCGATGCGATGCTCATCGATATCGCCGGACGGCAGCGGATGCTCTCACAGCGCATCTCCAAGAATGCCTGCCTGCTTGGCACCGGACTCGGCACCGAGGCGACAATGGCCGAACTGGCCGCAACCGTTTCGGTCTTTGATACATCGCTGCACGCGCTCTATCACGGGATGACCGACGCAGGCGTCAAGCCGCCGCCAACCGAAGAAATCGCCGCCGCACTTGGCAATGTCGTGGAGCGGTGGAACGCCCTGCAGCCCGTGCTTGCCTCGGTGAGCTGGGACGGCAGCGTCAACAGTGACATCATGGCGATGGTCTATGCGGAAACCACTGCGTTGACCGGCGAAATGAACGCGATTGTCGGTCTCTACGCCGAGGCCTCCAAGCTGGGTATCTAGATCGCTTCGCCGCTGGCGCGGGGGGCTGCGCCGGCTGCGCGGGTGGCTGGGCAATTCTGTCGGGATAGTGCAGATTGATCCTCAAAAAGGATGCTTCCATGCCCGACAGTCTCGCCCTTCTGGGGGTCAAAGGTGGCCCCGCCATTCGCCCCGGCTCCAATATGCCGATCTCGATGCTCTTGCGCATGAATGGCAGGAACATCGTCATCGACTGCGGGCTTGGCGTGACCCGCGGGATTTGCGATCAGGGTGTCGCTCTGACCGAGATCGACCTGATCGTCATCACCCATCTGCATTCCGATCACTACCTCGAACTGGGACCGCTGTTTCACACAGCTTGGACCGCCGGACTGAACCGGCCCATTCCGGTCATCGGACCCAAGGGACTGGACGCCTATTGGTCCGCTTTTCAGGACAGCATGCGCTTCGACATCGACCTGCGGATGCGGGACGAAGGGCGCTGCGACTTCAACAGCCTCGCCGCCATTTCCGAGATCGAAGAGACCCACGACCTCGGCGACATCACCCTGCGCACCATGCGCAACGTCCACCCGCCCATCACCGACACATTCGCCCTGCGCTTTGACAGCGCGGGCAGCAGCGCGACCCTCTCCGGCGATACCGCCTATATGCCCGAGATGGCCGATTTCGCGCGCGCGTCTGACCTGCTGGTGCACGAGGCGATGCTGCGCGACGGGGTCGAAGCCCTCTGCGCCCGTATGACAAACGGTGACGACCGTCTGCGCACCCATATCCTGCGCAGCCACACCGACGCCGAGGACGTGGGCCGGATCGCCCGCGACGCGCAGGTCAAACAACTGGCCCTCAACCACATGGTGCCCGATGGCGACCCCGATTTCACCGACCAGCATTGGACGGATGCAGTGCGCAAACACTGGGACGGGCCGTTCTTTCTGGGCAAGGACGGCATGAAGATCACGCTCTGACGGCACAACGGATTGCCCCTGCCCCGCAGCATCGTTATCTAGGCGCAAACCTGAATCCTAGCGGAGCGTCCCAAAATGGCTGCCAATCAATTCGTCTACTTCATGGACGGCGTGTCCAAGACCTATCCCGGTGGCAAGAAGGTCTTTGAAAACATCCGGCTGAACTTCCTGCCCGGCGTGAAAATTGGTGTGGTCGGTGTCAA
>CAZOMZ010000255.1:0-3099 GCA_964581065.1 uncultured Loktanella sp.
GGGCGGCTTCATGGTTTTCGCCCACGGCCCGCAGGATCAAGCCCGCGCGGCTGTACTTCAGAAAGGCCCAGACGCCCGCCACGATGAACAGTCCGACGTAGACCATCGGATCATGCTGGAACACGATGGGTCCGATCACCGGAATGTCGCCCAGCAGCGGGATGTGCCAGTCGGGAAAGGCGGGGGCCTTGATCCCGATATAGCCCTGCCCCATCAGTGCCGACAGCCCCAGACCGAAAAGCGTCAGCGCGAGCCCCGTGGCCACCTGATTGGACAAAAGGAACTGCGTCAGGAACCCGAAAACCAGCGACAGGAGCGCACCTCCCACGGCTGCTCCGACAAAACCGACCCAGGGGGAACCTGTATTGACCGCCACCACAAAGCCGCAGACGGCCCCGGTGATCATCATCCCTTCGACCCCGAGGTTCAGCACGCCCGCGCGTTCCACCACCAGTTCACCGATCGCAGCCAGCAGGATCGGCGTGGCCGCCACCATGAGCGAGGCCAGAAGCAGGATCGGGTTGATTGAAGATAGATCCATTACAGCCCTCCGTGGATGATAAGGTGAACACCCAGTGCCGAGACGGCCGCAGTCCCGGCCATCGCGCCCAGATGGTGCAATGACGGCCTGTGCAGCCGGTCAAGCCGCGCCCGCCATTTGGGCGAGAGCCGCAGGGCAAAGACGGTTCCTGCGATCGCGATGGCGCCAAGGACCAGATGCGCGGCCAGAAAGATCAGCAATGCGGTCCCGCCGACCCCATCCGAGGTCAATTGACCATGCAGCATGGCCAGCATCATCGGGCCCATCAGGGCGCCCATGAAAAAGGGAGCAGCGCGTTTGAGCGTCATGTCGATCTCTCCCGCTTGGGATGTGCTGTCGGAAACCCGGTTGTCAGAACCATGCCAGCATCTCCTCGGGCAGAACAAAAACGGCCAGCATCCCGGCGGCCAGACCCATGATCCAGCCGTATCGGACAAACCAGTGTTTGCGCCGCTTGGGGATGGGCACCAGCTGTTCCCGCGGGCGCGGTGCGATGCCTGTCTTTTCAAAGAACCAGTCGGACAGGCCACGCAACCGCTCGTACATCCAGAGACTGCCGACCGCCAGCGCGCCGAGGATCGCTGTATAGCCAAGCGCAAGGGGCCAGCCTGTCACCCCAGCCAGCTGAACCGTATAGCCAAGCACCATGCCGACCAGAAATCCGATGACGGGACGGACGACTGCATCGATGAAATCTTCACGCAAAGGGGCCGTGTCGGTCATGGCGTGTCCTTTGACTGTGGTTTCGACAGGCGCGCCAACCCGAAGAAAAAGATGGCGTAGACCAGCGCACCGATAAACAGCATCTCGACCGCACGTCCGATGCCGCCGCTTTCGATGGTGCCGTTGGGTGCAACCTCGTAAGGCGCGCTGAAAAGGGCGGCATAAGCGATGGCCGCTGCCCCCGCACACAGACCGGAAATGGTTTTACGTGCCGTCAGGTTCATCCAAACCTCCACAGGGTCACGGCGTAAGACGACCCAACAATGCCGGTCCATGTACCGGTCAACGACGTGACCGCCCGAAGCCGGTTCCCGCCACCCGGAAAAAGCAGCACGAAGACATAGCCAAGAAACGGCGCGCCCAGCAGGAGCGAAACCACCCAGAGAACCCTCAGGCCGTCCACCCCGTCCCGCAGTGGCGCCGCGAACAGGACAGAGACAAGCTGCCCCATCGACGTAAATGAAAGGGCAAAAACCGCGACAGCCGAAATCGCCGCAGACAGGATGAACGCGCGGATCATGCCACTTCTGCCTTGCCGATGCGGATGCGGTAGTTGGTCAGCACATCCACGGCCAAAAGGAAGAACAGGAGCATCCCCTGCAAAAGCTGGATCGCCGCCAATGGTAGCCCGAGGTTCGACTGTGCGATCTCGCCGCCGATATAGGTCAGCGCCATCAGACCGCCTGCGAGCAGAATGCCGATGGGATGCAAACGCCCCAGAAACGCTACGATGATCGCGGTAAAGCCGTAGCCTACGTTGAAGTCGATGCTGACCTGACCGGCCGGACCGGAGATCTCGAACAGCCCCGCAAGTCCGGCGAGCATGCCGGAAATCCCCATGCAGACCAGCACCAGACGGGCAGGGTTCACACCCGCAAAACGGGCCGCCCGCGGGCTTTGTCCCGACAGTCGCACGTTGAATCCGAAGATATGCCGTGAAAGCGCGACATAGGCGACAATCACCGCGATAAAGGCCGCCACAACGCCCCAGTGCATCCCCGCGCTTTGGCTGATCCAGCTGGATGCACTGTCATATTGCGCAAGGTTCCGGCTGCCGGGGAAACCCATGCCGTCAGGATTGCGCAAGGCCCCGAGGGCCATGGAGGCCAGCAATTGCTCGGCCACATAGACCAGCATCAATGACACAAGAATCTCATTGGTTCCGAAACGGACCCGCAGAAAGCCCGGGATCATGGCCCATGCAAAGCCGCCGATGGCCCCCGCAACGATCATCAGCGGAAAGATGATGAAACTCTCGGTCGGATAGAATGCCAGACCCACCGCAGCGCCGCAGATCGCGCCGACGATATATTGCCCTTCGGCCCCGATGTTCCAGATGCCCGCCCGAAACCCGAAAGACAGCCCAATCGCGATCAGCACCAGCGGTGCGCCCTTGATCAATAGCTGCGGACGATAGAACCACGCAAATTCCGAAAAGAGCGGATCGAAAAAGATCGTGCGGATCGTCTCGAAAGGGTTCTGGCCAAGGGCGGCAAAGAGGATGCCGCCGACAAGCATCGTCAGCAAAACGGCCAGAACGGGTGTCGCATAGATCCAGGCCCGCGACGGCTGGGGACGCTTTTCGAGCCTGATCATATCGCCACCGCCACGCTTATCATTTTGCCAAAAATACTCCCGCCGGAGGCATCCTTACGCATCCACATGTGCCACCTCCATGTCATGCGCGCCGCCCAGCATCAGGCCGATTTCCTCGATGGTCAGCCCTTGGGCAGGGCGCGGTGTGGACAGGCGCCCTTCATTCAGCGCGGCAAAGCGGTCCGAGATTTCCATCAGTTCATCCAGATCCTGACTGATCACGATGACCGCCGACCCCT
>CAZOMZ010000256.1:0-3092 GCA_964581065.1 uncultured Loktanella sp.
GTCCTTGCCGATCAGGTCGATCCGGCTGATATGGCTATCAAGGTTCACGCGCACGGCGGGCCAGTTCAGGCGGGCCGCGACCTGCTCGATATGGGTCGACTTACCGGTCCCGTGATAACCTTGGATCATCACACGACGGTTATACCCAAATCCGGCCAGAATCGCCAAAGTCGTCTCTGGGTCGAATTTATAGGTGCTGTCGATTTCAGGCACGCGGTCCGTGCGATCAGCAAAGCCCCTGATCTTCATGTCGCTGTCGATGCCGAAGACTTCGCGGACCGAGATTTCCTCGGTGGGTTTTGCATGCATGTCCGTCATACCGTCCGCCATAGTAGGTGCCTTTGAAATGGAATGTTCTGTTCGCGTCGGGGATGCAACATAACGCGGGGCACTGCAAGGGAAAGGGCAATTCTGGACTATGCGAGGGGCGGAAAGTGGATGGAAGCGAGTCGCCCTCTCACTTCCGTCGTATTGCTTCCAACCCATCGGTCACCAAGAGGAATCGCGACTGCGGTATCCTGCGATCCTTAACATTGTGTTTACTTTTGGACAGGTTACCGTTTCCGAAATCTTGCAATTCAATCAGAAAGCGAAAGACTGTCCACGTTGACAGACGAATTTTGCGGATTTTCTTGTTGGATCGCCTGCATTGTGGCAGGGTTTGGGCATAAATATGACCTTTTACTGCGACACGATCCGCAGCGACAATTTGAAAATAAGTGGTGTCTGGTTCGCAAGTACGCATGAGGATTGAATGTGATGATGGCTCGTTTGAGATCGACCTTCCAACTTAGCAAGGGTGAGAAAGCATATGCCGTTGCCTATGCCATCGTGATGAGCGTGGCAGCGGGGCTGACTGTCTATGTGATGGCCGGTGTCGAAGGTGATGCCGCGCTACCTGTCGAGGCGTCGTTCTACTCGATCTGGACCGTGATCGCGGGCATTATCGGCGGGGCGCTTGCACTTTATGCCGCGCGCGGTTGGCTGGGGCTGGCGGGCATATTGGGCTGGGTCCGTGCGCTGGTCGGGGGCACTGCTGCGGCTTTGATTGCGGCCGTGATTGCGGGGTCGCTGATCATGCCGCTTTACGGCACTTTCTACGCACCTGTCATGCTGGCAACCGAATTCATCGAGGTGCCCCTGCTGGCAATTGGCTGGTATGCTGCGATTTTCGGCGCCCACTACCTGATGACGGCGCTGAACGAAGAGCGGACATGGGGCTACGTGGAGGAAGAAATCAGCACCGAGCTGTCTTCGCCCCTCAGCTCTGTCTCGCGGATCAACCTATACCACCGCAGCGAATAACCGCGCTGCGGCATTTCTTTAGTCCTTGTCGCGGAAGTTGCGGCTGTCCTTGATCTGGTCCCATGCCCAGACAACCTGTGACAGCTGGTCTTCCTGACTACGGTCACCACCGTTCATGTCGGGGTGCAGAACCTTGATCAGGGCCTTATAAGCCTTGCGGATTTCCTGTTTTGACCAGTTATCCTTTGCCTCAAGGATTTCCATGGCACGCCGTTCTGTTGGCGGAAGCTTCCGGCCCGTCGCGGCCCCGCGTCCTGGGTTGCGGGTCGCATTCGCGCCCAGCACCTGATGCGGGTCTTCAATGCCGAGGCGCGCCCAGGCCCGTTCCTCGACCGTCCGCTTGAAGGGTTTTGTCGGGCGTTCCCAGACACGGTCGCTGTCCATCTGGGCGGCGAGTTCCGCCTCGGATGTGCTGTCGAAAAAGTTCCACTTCAGATTGTATTCGCGCACGTGCTGTTGGCAGAACCAGAAATAGTCGTCCAGCACATCGGGGGCTTTGGGTGCGCGGTATTTGCCGGCTTCCTGACACCCCTCATGGTCACAGACGCGTGTCGAAGTCTCTGACGCACCCGACATCCCCCGCCGGCCGCGTGTGTTCTTCTTTTTCGCGCTCGACACTGACATGTCGAAACCAAAGGGATCATCTTTCTTCATCGCGGGGTCTCACCTTTTCGACTCGGAGAGCTAACTTTAGACTGTTGGTCGAGAGATTGAAGAGGGCAGGACAAAAATTATGGCGCTGGAAACGGAAATTCGCACGGCACTGGGCAAGCTATCGCCGGAACATCTGGAAGTAATTAATGAAAGCGCCAAGCACGCCGGCCACGCCGGTGATGACGGGTCCGGCGAAAGTCACTGGCGGGTCGTGATCGGCGCCACATCTCTGGCTGACAAGACCCGGATCGCACGGCATCGCGCCATCCACGAAGCGCTTGGCAAGGATATCATGGGGCGCATCCACGCCCTTGCGATCGATATTCGCTGATTACTCTGCCGCGACGTCGGGCGATGGCTTTTTGCCGTCGTCAGTGCCTTCGGCAACGTCTGCAGTCTCGGTTTTTGGCTTGGCAAGACCACGTTCCGCCAGACGTTCCTCGCCGGATTTGGCCGCAGGCGCGGTCAGTTGCGGCTCGGCCCGGGCCGGCGTGCTTGCGGCTTGGGTCTTTTGGGCGCGTCGGAAAACAAGCAGGTTCTGAAAGACGGTTGTCTTGCTCAGCAATCCATCGCGCTGTTCGCAGGGCAATGTGTCGGCGCGCAGATACTCCCAGCCGTCAGCGGCGAGTTCGTTGATCGCGGATTCCAGCGCATTGGCAAAACGGTCTTCGGCTGATTTCAGCCCTTTTGCTTTCAGACCGCGCGCCGGCGCTGGCACGACTTTGTATTCATAAGACATCCGCTCACCTCTTCCTCACCCGGAGGTGTGTATCAAATGCGGCGCCCGCGCGCCAAGTAAATTGCCGTCAGAGACCAAGCTTGGCAGAAACCAACGCATTCACGGCTGCAGGGTTCGCCTTGCCACCGGTTGCTTTCATCACCTGACCCACAAACCACCCGACAAGTTTAGGGTTGGCCTGCGCCTTTTCAACCTGTGCGGGGTTGGCAGCGATGATCTCGTCCACGGCCGCCTCGATCGCGCCGGTGTCGGTGACCTGTTTCATGCCTTCGGTCTCGACGATCTCGGCGGGGTTGCGGCCCGTGGTGTAGCAGATTTCGAAGACGTCCTTGGCAATCTTGCCGTTGATGTCGCCGGATTTGATCAGGCCAATCAGTTCACCCAGCTGCTCGGC
>CAZOMZ010000257.1:0-3083 GCA_964581065.1 uncultured Loktanella sp.
ATGTGCCGCAAGGGCGAGCTGCGGGTTGATGGGGGCCGCGTAAAAACCAACACCCGACTTGATGTGGGCCAGAAGGTCCGCATTCCACCTCTGCCCACCGAGGAAGAGGCCGAGGCATCCAAACTGCTTGCAAAGCGTGGGATCACAAAGGCCGATGCAAAGTTCATCCAGTCCTGCGTGATCTATAAGGACGAGCATATCATCGCGATCAACAAGCCGCCCGGGCTGGCAACACAAGGCGGGTCCAAGACGACGCGCCACGTGGACGGGCTCTCCGAGGCGCTGATGTATGACTACGATGAAAAGCCCCGTCTGGTGCATCGCCTCGACAAGGACACATCCGGTGTCCTGCTTCTGGCGCGGACGCGGCTGATGGCCAAGAAGCTGACCGAGCATCTCAAGCACCGCGAAACCCGCAAGATCTATTGGGCCGCCGTCGCAGGCGTTCCCCATCCGCGCGCGGGCACGATCAAATACGGGTTGGTCAAGGCCCCCGGTCATGGTCGAGCTGGCGAGAATGAAAAGATGCGCTGTGTGCATCCCAACGATATCGACAAGGTCGAGGGGGCAAAGCGCGCCGTCAGCGACTATGCCGTGATGGATGTGCTGGCCAGCCGTGCGGCATGGTGCGCGCTTGTGCCTGTGACGGGCCGCACCCACCAGCTGCGTGCCCATATGGCCGAGATCGGTCATCCTATCGTGGGTGACGGCAAATACGGTGGGTCCGGCCAAGAGAACCTTGGCGATGGTTGGGGTGCTGGCATGGGGTCCGAGATCGGGCGCAAACTGCATCTGCATGCGCGCAGCCTGACCTTTGAGCACCCCGAAACCGGCGCCATGATGCATATCACGGCGCCCTTGCCGGATCATATGCAACACACATGGGATTTTGTGGGCTGGGTCGTGGGCCACGCTCCGGTTGATCCGTTCAATATGCCTGATGAGTGACCTGCGCCTTGTTATCTTCGACGTCGACGGTACGCTGATCGACAGTCAGGCCGAGATCATGGCCGCGATGGGTCTTGCCTTTCAGGCCGAGGGGCTGACTTTGCCGGAACGTGCCGCCGTTCTGTCGATTGTGGGGTTGTCCCTGGCCGAGGCATTCAAGCGGCTTGTGCCAGATGCTGACGACCGCCAGCAAGGGCGGCTGGTGGATGCCTATAAGGATGCCTTTGTCGGCCTGCGCACCCAGAACAGGGAAATGGGCCCGTTGTACCCCGGTGCGCGCGAAGCGATAGACCGGTTGCTGGAGCGTGATGACACGCTGCTTGCCGTAGCGACCGGCAAGTCGCGACGTGGCCTCGACAAAGTGCTGGAGCGGCACGGGCTTGAGGGGGTCTTTCACAGCGAACAGGTCGCCGACCATCATCCCAGCAAGCCGAACCCTTCCATGATCCTGACTGCTTTGAACGAGACCGGCGTGATGCAACATCGCGCGGTCATGGTCGGTGACACCACCTATGACATGGACATGGCCCGCGCTGCCGGAGTGAAAAAGATCGGCGTGCCGTGGGGTTATCATCCGGCGGACCACCTGATGCCGGACGAGATGATTGACGACTTTGCGGCGCTGGACGGGGCCGTGGACAGACTACTGGGTGCATAAGAGATGAGTGACTGGAAACCCAAACGCTTTTGGCAGGACGCGACCGTGAGCGAGGTTGAGGAAGGCTATACTGTGCTTCTGGATGCGCGGCCCGTGCGGACACCCGCCAAGGCACCTCTGATTGTCCCCACGCACGCATTGGCAAAGGCCATTGCAGAGGAATGGGAGGCACAGGAGAAGGAAGTCGATCCTCGCACCATGCCGGTCACAAAGGGTGCGAATGCAGCCATCGACAAGGTGCGCATCCAACGAGACGAGGTGATCGCACTTCTTGCCGAATACGGAGACAGTGATCTGCTTTGCTACCGCGCTGCCGGCCCGCAAAGCCTGATCCAGCGGCAGGCTGACGGTTGGGACCCCATGCTTGACTGGGCTGCCACTGCGCTGGGCGCAAGGTTGTTTGTCGGTGAGGGGGTCATGCATGTACCCCAGACCGCCCGCGCCCTCGGGCTGTTGCGCGACGCGCTGGCCGAGTTTGACGATTTCGAGCTTGCAGCGGTTCACGACCTGATCAGTATTTCCGGCTCGCTGGTTTTGGCGCTGGCGGTGACCAGAGGTGCGCTTGGTGAGGATGAGGCGTGGCGACTGTCACGGATCGACGAGGACTGGCAGGTCGAACAATGGGGCGAGGACGAAGAAGCCATGGCAAGTGAAGCGGCCAAACGCACAGCGTTTCTTGATGCCGCACGATTCTACCGGCTTTCGCAGCGCCGATAGCGCAACCGAAAAACGAGCAGACATAAGTAAGATTGCTTATTTTTCCGCCAAATGCCCGTTCTTTTGAGGCCTGCGCCCTTGACTCCTGAGGCGAATATACAAAGTCTTGGTGCACTGACGGGGATTAGTCCCCATCAATCATACTGTCTATCGGGACGGGATAAAATGGATCACCCATATGGGTGGCAACTCAGGAAGAGGTAAAAATGAAAAAAACCGCATTTTACGGCGCACTTGCTGTTGCCGGTCTGGCTGCATCGACTGCAGCGGCTGCAACACTTGACGACGTCAAGGCTCGTGGCGTTCTGAACTGTGGCGTGACTACCGGTCTGGTAGGTTTCGCTTCGCCAGACGCGAACGGCGTATGGGATGGCTTTGACGTTGGCGTATGCCGTGCTGTGGCTGCTGCTGTGCTGGGTGACCCAGAAGCAGTTGAATTCGTACCAACCACAGGTAAGACACGCTTTACCGCGCTGGCTTCGGGCGAAATCGACATGCTGGCACGTAACACCACATGGACATTCAGCCGTGATGTTGACCTGAAATTCGAATTCGTCGGTATCAACTACTACGACGGTCAGGGCTTCATGGTTCCACGTGACCTCGGCGTATCGTCCGCCAAAGAACTGGATGGCGCGACCGTCTGCATCCAGACTGGTACAACAACCGAGCTGAACCTGGCCGACTATTTCCGCGCCAACAACATCAGCTACGAGCCAGTGCCAATCGAAACCAACGCTGAAGCGCAGCAGCAGTACCT
>CAZOMZ010000258.1:0-3077 GCA_964581065.1 uncultured Loktanella sp.
GCAGGCCGGTGCCCAGCGCCTTGGAACAGGCCTCTTTCGCGGCCCAGCGCTTGGCGTAGGTGCCGGCCACATCCTTGCGGCGTTCGGCCTTGCGCTGTTCGACCTCGGTAAAGACGCGGTTGCGGAAACGGTCGCCGAAACGCTCCAGCGTGCCTGCGATGCGGTCGATATTGGCAAGGTCTGTGCCGACACCAAGGATCATGCCGCGACCTCGATATCGACCACGGTGATCCCGGCGGCCCCGCCCTTGCACAGCGCCACCAGCCGCGCGCCCAGTGCCTGATGGTCGGGGTTCACCAGATAGGCCTGCGAGGTAGCCGGTCCGTCAAAGTCGCAGGTAAAGGCATAGGCGCAGTCGGGCGACATCCCCTCGAAATCGCGGTTCGGGCCGTGGGCAAACCCCAGATACCCGTCTATCTGCCCCCGCAGCGCATCCAGCCCCGCCATGACCGCAGCAAGCTCTGCGGGGTCATAGCCCTCGGCAAGGTCAAGCAAGACGATGTGGCGGATCATGCGCGCGCGGCATCCATGATACGGCGCATCTCGGCAATGGCGTCCGGCAGGCCGCGAAAGATCGCCTCGCCGATCAGGAAATGGCCGATGTTCAGCTCCATCACCTGCGGCAGCGCGGCGACAGGGCCGACGCAATCATAGGTCAGCCCGTGGCCCGCGTGGACCTCAAGCCCGAGATCATGGGCAAAGGCCGCCATCTCGGTCAGCTTGCGCAACTCCTCGTCGCGGACGTCGAAATGACCTTCGGCATGGGCGTCGCAATAGGCCCCGGTGTGCAGTTCGATGACCTCGGCCCCGATGCGGTGGGCGGCCTCGATCTGGCGCTGGTCGGCGGCGATAAAGATCGACACACGGCTGCCCGCCTCCCGCAGGGGAGCAATGAAATGGGCCAGCGCGTTTTCTTCGCGCGCGACCTCAAGCCCGCCCTCGGTCGTGCGTTCCTCGCGCTTTTCGGGCACGATGCAGACCGCATGCGGTTTGTGACGCAGGGCAATCGCCTGCATCTCGGGGGTGGCGGCCATTTCAAAGTTCAGCGGGCCTTTCAGCGCATCCATCAGACGCTCGATATCGCCGTCCGAGATATGGCGGCGGTCTTCGCGCAGGTGGGCTGTGATACCGTCGGCCCCCGCCTCTTCGGCCATGATTGCAGCGCGCACGGGATCAGGCACAGCCCCACCGCGCGCGTTCCGCACGGTTGCCACATGGTCGATATTCACACCCAGACGTAGCTTGCCGGTCATGCTGGCCTCCTTTGGCATCAGTTCTGATCTGCCTCACGGGCAGGTGACGTTTTTTTGCCGAGCTGGTCAAGCTTGGCCCGCAGCGCCTTTTTGCGGCGCCTTTGATAGGCCCCGATCAGCGGGACGGAGAGATAGTAAAAGGCGGTTGCCGTGATCAGCCCCGGCACAAGCCCGCCCACGAAATAGGGGAAGAAGACATCGTTATAGAAGACGCGCATCCCTTCCCAGTCGATCTTTTCGGTGGTGAAGATGGCAAGGAAATTGTGCCAGAGGTCATAGCTCGCATCCGCAAATTTCTGACCCAGATGAATGTTCTTGCCCTGCGGCAGACCCAAGAGCCACGAGCCGAGGTTGATCGAGATATAGCCCACTGCCGGAAAGGTTAGCGGATTACCAAAGAAGGTCGCCATGACAGCAGCCAGCATATTGCCACGGAGCACGCGGGCCAGAATGAGGGCGCAGACGATATGCAGTCCGAAAAGCGGCGTGAAGCAGACGAAGACACCGGCCCAGATGCCACGGCTGATCTTCTGCGGCGTATCGGGCAGTCGGCGCACACGGTGTTTGACGTATTCAAAGGCACGGGCCCAGCCGCCACGGGGATAGAAGAAATCCAGCACGATCCGGCCGACCGCGCGTCTATCCCTACGTTTGAAGACCAATCCTTGTCATCCCTCTCTGCGGGGTATCCCCGCCCCCACGCTGACCAGCCCGGGGTCTCGGTGCCGTGAAATCGACGACACGTTGCTTTCCGCCTCAAGTGCGGTGGTGACGCGGTGCAGGTGTTCTGCATCGCGCAAATCGACGTCTACCAACAATCTGAAGTAATCGGGTTTGCGGTCAATGAACTTGAGGTCAGAGATATTGGCGTTCTGCTCGCCGATCAATGTGCAAATTCGTCCCAACACACCGGCATCATTGGCAATTGTCACATCAAAGGTGACGGTGTTGACAGCTTTGTGATTGCCGTCCTGCCAATGCAGGTCGATCCAGCGCTCGGGCTGGTCCTCGTAATCGACCAGCGCCTCGCAGTCGATGGCATGCACGACCACCCCGTGACCGCGAAAGGCGATGCCCAGAATGCGCTCGCCCGGGACGGGCTGGCAGCAGGCGCCGCGCTGGTGCACCTGATCGGGGCTGAGACCGATGACCGCGCGGGCCTCTTCGATTTCATCGCCGCGCTTCATTTCCAGTTCGGGATAAATCGCGCCCACAACCATGCGGCCGGTAATCTCGGCGCTGCCCAGACGGGCAAGCAGTTCTTCAACACCATCAATCGCAAGCGCCTTGGCCGCCGTCCGTAACGCCTTGTCGGTGCTTTTCTTGCCGACGTTCTCGAATGCCACACGGGCCAGTTCGCGGCCCAGCTTGACGAACCGCTCGCGGTCTTCCTCGCGCAGGGACCGGCGGATCGCGGTCTTGGCGCGGCCTGTGACGGCAATGTCGATCCATGTGGCCTGCGGCGACTGGCCCTCGGCGGTGATGATATCGACCGACTGGCCGTTCTTGAGACGGGTCCAAAGCGGGACCCGCAGCCCGTCGACCTTGGCACCCACACAGGCCGATCCGATCCGCGTGTGGATGGCATAGGCGAAATCAATCGGCGTCGCCCCGCGCGGCAGCTTGATCACGTCACCCTTGGGCGTGAAGCAGAACACCTGGTCCTGATACATCTCGAGCTTGACCGCTTCGAGAAATTCGTCGTGGTCCTGATCTTCGTCCAGACGTTCTGTCAGCGAGGAAATCCAATGCACCGGATCAACGGCAAAGCGGTTCTCGACCCTCTCGCCATTCTTATAGGACCAATGCGCAGCGACACCGGTT
>CAZOMZ010000259.1:0-3045 GCA_964581065.1 uncultured Loktanella sp.
GGCTTTGTCGATGAAAGCTCCATGCTGGACGAAAAACAATTCGAAGACCTGCAAGAGATATTCCCGACCCTGCTGCTGTTCGGCGATCCGGCACAGCTGCCGCCGGTTCAGTCCAGCGGTGGCATGGTGTTCGAAACCCTGCCTGCCCCGCGTGTTCTGACGCTCAACCGCATCCACCGTCAGGAGGCGGGCAACCCGATCCTTGATCTGGCGCACGCGCTTGCCGATCCGCTGCTCGATTTTCACGGGTTCGAGCGTATGGTCGAGGACCTCGCACGGACAGATGAGCGCGTGGTCATGGCACAGCGGGTCGAAGCGGACTTGATGGCCCGCTCGCCCTGTCTGGTCTGGCGCAATGCCACACGCATCCGCCTGATCCACGCTTTCCGCGCGGCATTTGGAGCGCCGGATGATGAACTGTTGGCGGGTGAGCCGCTGATCTGCGACGGGATCGAACTGCCGTTGAAGCACCGCAAGAAGCGGCTGGACCTCGAAGCACGCGGGCTGATCAAGGGCGCGCAGGTGATCTATCTCGGACCGGGGCGCAAACCGGGGTTCTCGCGATTGCACGTGATGGGCGCAGAGGACCCGCAGGTCAGCGCTGCCAGTATCGTGAAGATCGAACAGGACGGGGACGAAGAACCCTTCATCCCCTTCGCTGCCCGCATGGGGGCGACCTTTCTGCACGGCGCGGCCGTCACCATCCACAAAGCGCAAGGATCACAGTGGGACACAGTGCAAGTCTTTGCGCCCGATATCTATGCCGCAAGCCGGATGGGCCGCGTCGAGGCCGGACAGCCCTTGTGGAAACGTCTTGCCTATGTTGCGATCACGCGGGCAGAAACGCAGTTGCGCTGGGTTGTGCGGAACCGTCTGGCGCGGCCGCAAGGCACATTGCGCGTCGATGATCTCGATGTGCCCGCCGCGCCGCTCAAACTGGAAAGCGAAGAGATATGAAGTCGATCATCATCACAGGGGCCAGCAGTGGCATCGGTCGCGTGACGGCAGAGCATTTTCTGGCAAATGGCTGGCGCGTCGGGCTGATTGCACGCAATGCCGACAAGCTGGCCGAGATTGATCACCCCGACGCCGTGCATCTGCCGTGCGATGTGACGGACGAGGCGGGCATCGATGCCGCCTTTGACAGCTTTGGCCATCTTGATGTGCTGTTCAACAACGCCGGCATGTTCGGGCCGCAGACCACGATTGACGAGATATCCCTCAAGGACTGGCAGCAGGTCGTCGATGTGAACCTGACAGGCATGTTCCTTTGCGCCCGTGCGGCGTTCCGCATTATGCGCCACCAGACCCCGCAGGGCGGGCGGATCATCAACAACGGGTCGATTTCCGCATGGACCCCGCGCGAGGGCTCGACCTGCTACACCACGACCAAGCATGGGGTCAGCGGGCTGACCAAGACGCTGTCGCTCGACGGCCGCGCCTTTGACATTGCCTGCGGGCAGATCGACATCGGCAATGCGCGCACCGATCTGGTGCTCAATCTTGAAAAGACCCGCGCCGCCCAAGGGCTTGACCCGTTGCCCAGCATGGCAGTCGAGGATGTAGCCCGCTCGGTCTATCACATGGCGAACCTGCCACCCGAGGCGAACGTGCAATCAATGATGGTGATGGCGACCAAGATGCCGCATATCGGCCGCGGCTAGCGGCGCAGGAGCGAGAAGGCGGCCGAAGCGCCCCAGCCTGCCGCAATAGCGATCGCCAGCGACATCAGACCATAGAGAAACGCCTGCTCATGCGCGAGGTTGTAAAGCCAGCGTTCCAGCCCGACTTTCTTGACGGGAATGATGGTGACATATTCGTCAATCACAGTGCCGTCGCGTGTGAGGTAGATATGTGCCTGATAATCGCCTTCGGTCAGGTTTGCGGGCAGGGTGATCGCCGTGCGGAACAGGGTTTCCTGCTCCAGATCAACTTCGTTCTCGAGCACCTGATAAAGCGACCGGTCTTCGCGGATACGCATGAGCGCTTCGGTAAAGGCGCGGCTGTCGTCAACGCTCGCCCCGACCGAACGGATCGCACGCGGGATGGTGATCCGGTAACGCAGGTCTTCGGTATCGCGCAGCACGTCGCGCATCGGGCCCGAGGTGGCAACAGCGTAGAACGACGGAGCCGCGTCAACCTCGACCGCGTCGGTATTGACCCAGATACCCAGTCGGCGGTCCTTGCGGCGCACCATGACGGGCTGGTCCGGTCCGGCCACGGTCACGATCACGCCGAGTGTGCTATCGTCGGAAATGGGTGCTTCGCGCTTTACCGCGCCAAAGACCAGAATATCGGAGCCTTCAAACGTCGCCGTGATTGCGACTTCGTCACGGCTCAGACCCAGCACGATTTCTTCGGCCTTGGCGGGAAGGGCGAGCAAAAGCAGGATGGCAGCAAGACGCAACATCAGTGACCGCCCCCTGCACCAAGGGAATAGAGCTCGGACGGCATGACCAACAGGTCGAACGCCAGTTTGCCGCAGACGGCCAGCACCATCAACGCCAGCAGGATGCGCAATTGTTCGGCCTTCAGTTTCAGACCGATACGTGTGCCGATCTGCGCGCCAATTACGCCGCCGACCAGCAGCAGGACGGCCAGAACCACATCGACAGTAAAGTTCGTCGTGGCATGCAGCATCGTCGTGAATGCGGTCACAAAGATGATCTGGACCAGCGACGTGCCAACGACAACTTTTGTGGGCATGCCCAGCAGGTAGATCATGGCAGGCACCATGATAAAGCCACCGCCGACGCCCATGATGGCTGCAAGGATACCGACCAGCACACCCACCAGGAGCGGTGGAATAACCGAGATATAAAGACCCGACACGCGGAACTTCATCTTGAAGGGCAGGTTGTGGACCCAGTTATGACGGCGGCGCGTCGGAACAGTCTTGCCGCCCGACTTGCTGGATTTGCGAATGGCCCGCAGGCTTTCGACAAACATCAGGCTGCCGATCATCCCGAGAAAGACGACATAGCAAAGCTGCACCAGCAATTCGACCTGACCGAGGGCCTTGAGGTAGTTGAAGATGATGATCCC
>CAZOMZ010000260.1:0-3044 GCA_964581065.1 uncultured Loktanella sp.
GGTGGATGATGCATTCGCTGTCCGACGAGCTTTGGAAGATCGAGCCGCGTTCGATTAATTCCCGCCGCAGTGACAGGGCGTTGGTGATGTTGCCATTGTGGGCCACAGCCGCACCGCCCATCGAGAATTCACCAAAGAACGGCTGCACATCGCGGATCGCGGTCTGCTGGTTCTTGTTGCCTGCGGTCGAATAGCGCACATGGCCGATCCCGATCGAGCCGGGCAAGCTGGCCATCATTTTTTCAGAGGTGAAGTTGTCGCGCACCAGTCCCATTCGGCGCGACTGATTGAAACCGGTCTCGGGGCTGTGTGTCACGATCCCGCCAGCTTCCTGTCCGCGATGTTGCAGCGCGTGCAGGCCGAGGGCGACAAAGTTGGCTGCATCAGAGACGCCGATCACGCCGAACACGCCACACTCCTCTCGCAGTTTATCATCGTCGAAGGGATGGGCGGGGGGCATGGTCTTGGACAAGGGGGCAGCTCCGAATCCGTTATGTCTGACTTGCGCCCCTCATAGAGGCTCGGGCGCGGCATGTCACGAAACGATCAGAAGGTAGCGCCAAAAAGCATCACGGCCAGCGGCACAGGGGATACACCGATCAGAATTGCGATCAACGTAGGCAGCGGCGCAAAGAGCCCGCTGAGGCCAGCCATCATCATAATGCCGCCGCCTCCTCCGATCACCACATTGCCCGGAATGTTCACCGCCAGCGCGAGCGCCACATAGCGCCGCTCGAGTGCGAGCTTGACGATCTGGGGCGGTGCGGTCTCCAGCAAGACGTCAAGGCGCTCTTCGCGGGGCAGGCCGCAGATGCGCGTCACAAGCTCTGCCGCCTTGCGCAAGCGTAGCGTCATAAGGACCTGCGCCAATGCCTTGTGTGGCAGCAACAGCCCGACGCAATAGGCCAGCATCATGGCCAGAACCGTCGCCCCGTAGACCAAAGGCGCGATACTGGCGCCGAACGAACTGAGCAGCGCAATTCCGATCTCGGCCCCTGGCACGAAGGGGATCGCCAGCAGGACCACATAGGCAAGCGCACCGAGCATCACCGCCCGATGCACGCTTTGTTCATTGCGGGGCATGATTTCGAGGTTCAGCGCGTCGCGGATCATATGCGACGCCCAAGTCGCAGCGACAATCAGCGTGACCAATATGGCAAAACGGACAAGCAAGGTCCGCAGCGGCGCCCTGTCCTGTGATGTCACGAGGTGATTCCGGCCGCGATATGTGCCTCTGTCGGGGTCGTGGTGCCACTGCCGATGGCGTTCACCTGATGGGTCCAGTACCAGCGGCGCGTGGTCCATGTGCCTTCGAAACTCACGCGACCGTCAATGACCGTGCCATAAAAGACCACCGTATGCGGTGCGTCGGGGCAGCGGGTCGTGGCGGTGAAGTGGAGCACGCCGTCCTCGATAAAGGTCTGATAGTCGCTCCATCCGAAGTCGCAATAGACTTGGCACATGGATGACTGGAACGTGCCGTCGCGAAAGCGGAACGAGTCCAAGACGACGTCTTGGGTTTCGACAATTGTGTCGGTTGTAAAGAACGTCATGCCATCAAGCGCCGATCCCGCCTCCCATGGCGCATCGGGAACGGCGTAATCAGGGATGTCCTTTTTCAGCAGGGCTACGCTCGAGCCACCGACGAGCAAAACGACGACCAATAGTGCGAGTGTCTGGAAAAGAATACGCATGACAGGGGCTTTCGTTAACCTGCCAAGACATTGGTTGAGACGCCTGCATTACGCAAGCGTCTCATCCTTTGCGGAGTGCTGATAAATTAGGCGTCGCTGCCAGCTTCGGCTGCGGGTGCGCCACAGCTGCCAACCAGCTGGCTGTACTGTTCGGTGATCCAGCCAAGGGCCTGTTCGGGGTTCTGTTCTTCGATCCGCTGGGTCAGCTGGGCAAAAACCTCGGCCGAGCGGCTGTCGTCGATGATCGCGATTTCCTGCGCTGCAAAGATCGTTTCGTAGACAAAGAAGGCCACAGCCACCAGCAGGACACCGCGCAGAACGCCAAAGAAGAACCCCAGCGCCTGATCGACACCGCCCAGCGACGAACGCTGCACAGCACTCGAGAACAGCGGGGTAAAGATCGACACCACGATAAGCGCCACTGCAAAAACGGCCGCAAAGGCCGCGATGATGGCCAGTTCACAACTGTCGCCGATGAATTCGCCAAGGATCGGCACCTGCTTGATCAGTGGCTCCACCTGATCGGCAAAGATGAATGCCACAATCGCGGCACCCACCCAACCGAGGATCGCCATCGTCTCGCGCACAAGGCCGCGGCTATAGGCGAGCACACCTGAGATGAGGATAATGATCGCAACGCCCGCGTCGACGAGAGTGAAACCTTCCATATTCTGTCCCCTATGGCGCCGGTCTAGCGGGCGCCGAATACGTCTTCGACAAATTCCGCGAGCGTCGTGGCGCTGCGCTGTTGCAGGCCGGAAACGACAGGCGCCTTGGCCTGTTGCGGAACGATTGCACTTGTAAAACCAAGTTTCTGGGCCTCTTTCAATCTATTTTCCGCCTGAACAACGGGTCGCAGGGCCCCAGAAAGGCTGATTTCCCCGAAAACTACCGTCTCGGCGGCCAAAGCGGCATCTTCCCGCGCAGAGACAAGCGCTGCCGCAACGGCCAGATCGGCAGCTGGTTCGTTGATCCTCAGCCCGCCTGCGACGTTCAGATAGACGTCGAGACCCGTAAACGGGATACCGCAGCGGGATTCGAGCACGGCAAGGATCATCGCCAAACGCCCGCCGTCCCAGCCGACAACCGACCGGCGCGGCTGGCTATGGGGCGAAGGGGCGACCAGCGCCTGAATCTCGCACAGCATCGGACGGCTGCCTTCGATCCCTGCAAAGACCACCGATCCCGGGGCAGGGGTGCCGCGTTCGGACAGGAAAAGCGCGGACGGGTTGCGCACCTCGGCCAGCCCCTTGCCCGTCATTTCGAAGACACCGATTTCGTCGGCGGGGCCGAACCGGTTCTTGACCGCGCGCAGGATGCGGAACTGGTGGCCGCGCTCGCCCTCGAAAT
>CAZOMZ010000261.1:0-3036 GCA_964581065.1 uncultured Loktanella sp.
CTTTGCCATGGAATACAAGGTCAGCCGCATCCTCTGTGACGCGCGCATCCTGAATATCTTTGAAGGGGCCGCCGAAATTCAGGCACAGGTCATCGCGCGCCGTCTGCTTGACTAGGTTGCAATGCGGGCGCCTACTCCTAGGTATTTGATCACCAACCCCTAGGAGAGACCTTTTGCCCCAGACCGTCCTGCTGACCGGAGCCTCCGGCTACATCGCCAAGCATATCGCGCTGCAACTGCTGGAGGCGGGTTATACCGTGCGCGGCACCGTGCGTTCCCTGTCACGCGGTGCCGAAGTGATGGAGGCCGTGCGCCCGCATCTCTCCGATCCCACCGATTTGGAACAGCGTCTGACCTTTGTGGCGCTTGATCTCAACAAGGATGAAGGGTGGGACGCGGCCATGCAGGGTGTGGATGTGCTGATGCATACCGCCTCGCCCTTCCCATTGGCACAGCCCAAGAACCCCGAAGACCTGATCCGTCCGGCGGTCGATGGCGCGCTGCGGGCCCTGCGGGCCGCACATGGCGCAGGCATCACCCGCGTGGTGCTGACCTCTTCGACAGCGGCGATCAGTGGCTCCGACCTTCCACCCGGAGACAGCACCTTCGACGAAACCAACTGGACCAATCCCGACGCACCCGGAATAACACCCTATGTGCAATCCAAGACACTGGCCGAGAAAGCCGCCTGGGATTTCGTCAGCAGCGAGGCGCCGCAGATCAATCTGACCGTGATCAACCCCGGCTTTGTGCTGGGCGCACCACTGGACAGCAACTTCGGCACCTCGATCGACGTGATCGCGCGACTTCTGAGGGGCAAGGACCCGATGCTGCCGAATATCGGCTTCTCGACCGTCGATGTGCGTGATGTGGCGGAAATGCATGTGACGGTGATCGACAAGCCCGAAACCCACGGGCAGCGGATCATGACTGTCGACAGCTTCATGACCTTTGCCGATATCGCCAAGGCGATCAAAGCGGCCTTTCCGGGCCGCAAGATCGTCACCCGCGTGGCCCCCGACTTTGTAATCAGGTTCCTCGGGCGGTTCGATCCGGCGATCCGGTCGATCATTCCCGCCTTGGGGAAGGTGGACAAGTCAGACAACAGTCGCGCGCGCGCGACCCTGGGGCGGCAGCTGCATCAGGCCCACAAAGCGGCCGTGTCCTCGGCGCAATATCTGATCGACAACAAACTGGCCTAAGATGCCCGCGCGATGGCGTCGATCAGACGCTGCCGCGCGGCCGGCACCTCGCGGTCGCCCAGAGAACGGATCAGGCGGTGTTCGATGAAATACCCCGTCGTACCCAAGGCGCGCACGATCTCGGCGTGATCGGCATCCCCCGCCCCTGCCAGCACGGGCGGCAAGGGCAACAACCTGTCCGCCCATTCCCCTGCGCCCGCCTGACTGACCGCGCGGCCCGTCTTTGGCGAAACATAGGCCAATCCTTCCGTCACCCCCGTCGCCGCACAGCGCGACAGGTCCAGCCCGAACCCCATCTCTTCCAGAAGTGCCTGTTCCCAGCGCAGATAGGCCAGCGGCCAGAGATCGCCCTGCCCCAACAGGTCCAGCAAGGCCACCGTGCGGCGGTAGAGGGGCGCATGGGCCTCGCGCTCGGGCAGGACCATCGACAACAAGGCACAAACCGCATTCAAGCCCGCCAGCGCCAACCTGTCGCCCAAAGCCACAGCACTGCGCGACCGGACCGGTTCAACCGTGAACGCGCCCAGATGACTGTCCAGCCGCGCTTTCCACGCGACACTCAACTGTGCGCCCGGTTGCAGGACCGGCGCGAGCTTGCGGCTGGTCCCGCCGCGCACGACACCCGCGTCGCGGCCATGCTCTTCGGAGAACACCTCGATAATCACCGAGGTCTCGCCAAAGGGGCGCACGGCCAACAAGGCTGCTTCGTCACGCCATTCGATCATCTGGAGATATCCGCGCACATAACGCCATAACAGGCGTCGCCCGCGCGGATTGCAAGCACCGGACGCCTCCGGCGGGGGAGTATTTGGGGCAAAATGATAAGAACCACTTTGCCCCGGGATGATCCAGAAGCTCATCACCTTGCACGGTCATCGGCTCTCCAGCCTGTACCGTAGGCCCAGACTGGCGGGGCATGGTTAATATTTGCTTATCATTTTGCCACAAATACTCTCGCCGAAGGCATAAAAGTCATTCCAGCCCCGGCTCGTCCAGAAGATGCCGTCCCTGCCTGTCCTCGACCTCGATCACCCAGAGGTCAGGATCAAAGCCGCATTGGCGCGTGACGGTTGCATCTACCTCGGCCTCTCGCCCTTCGGCCAATACCATCCAACGCCGATCACCGGTCATCAGATCGAAACTGCGCTGGTAGCAACAGGCTTGCCCGTTCAGGGTGTTCAATTTGATCAGCACCGCTCCGGCGGTCGCATCGCCCCTTTGCACCACAAAGGCAGGCACCGCGATCTGTCTGAGCCTTGCAAGATAGGCCGAGACCCAGATCTCCGCCGTCAGCCTCACGCGTTGCCGTCTTTGAAGTCGAGGCCCATCTCGGAATAGCGCTCGGATTCTTCCAGCCAGTTCGGACGGACCTTCACCTGCAAAAACAGATGCACGCGGCGACCGAGGAACTCTTCCAACTCCAGCCGTGCGGCCTTGCTGACGGCTTTGACGGTCTCGCCACCCTTGCCCAGCACGATACCCTTATGGCCGTCGCGGGCCACATAGATGATCTGGTCGATGCGGGCCGAGCCGTCTTTGCGTTCTTCCCAGGCTTCGGTTTCCACCGTCAGTTCATAGGGAAGTTCCTGATGCAGGCGCAGGGTCAGCTTTTCGCGCGTCATCTCGGCGGCGATCATGCGCATTGGCAGATCGGCGATTTGGTCTTCGGGGTAGAGCCATGGACCTTCCGGCAGAGTGGCGGCCAACCAGGCCCGCAGGTCGTCAACGCCAAAGCCCTTTTCCGCTGAGATCATGAAGGTCTCTTGGAACGGAAATGCGGCATTGAGTTCCTCGGTCAGTTTCAGCAGCACCGGCGCCTCGACCCGGTCGATCT
>CAZOMZ010000262.1:0-2918 GCA_964581065.1 uncultured Loktanella sp.
CGATGTTGCAGAAGGTACAGGCGCGGGTGCAGACCTCGCCCATGATCATCATGGTTGCATGGCCCTGCGACCAGCATTCGCCGACGTTCGGGCAACCTGCCTCTTCGCAGACAGTGACCAGCTTGTTGTCACGCATGATCTTGTGCGTGTCCTTGTAGCCTTGCGAGGTCGGAGCCTTGACGCGGATCCAGTCCGGCTTTTTCGGCTGGGGTGCATCCGGGCGGCGCTGCTTTTCGGGGTGGCGCTGCGCAGGGATTTTCAGGTCGCGTGTCGGCATCATCTGCTCCGGCTCAAGTTGCAGCTTACCTAACGTCCCGCAGGTCCATTGTCCAATATCCAGATTGCCGCGCATGGCGGGACTGCAGGGAACGCATTCCTAGCCGATCATGGGTCCGAAGCGCCCTTGGGTCTCGGCGTAGTGGCGTCTGAGCCGCTCCAGCGCGATCCGCAGCACGATCTTGCCGGATCGTGCTGACCAGCCCATCGTCTTTTCCGTCTGCTCGAGGCCCTCCAGAAAACAGCAGCAGCGCAGTGCCACATCCCCCAGACCGGGACCGAGATCAGAAAGTGCATCCCTGATCCGCTGCAATGCATCCAGCGCGCCTTTTGACCCGCCTGCTGGCGTCGCATCTGCAGCGCCATCCAACACGTCCGTCCAGCGATCAAAGCCGCCAAAGCCGACTTCGACCAATTCGTAGTCCTCGCGCAGCCTCTCGCCGGCAGCGACCAGTTCGCGTGCGAGAAACGGATTGCCCTCGCGGTCCCTGCGGCGCGAGAGGCCAAGCAGAGGGCTTTCCTGCGTCTGATAGCGGTGCGGCTGACGCGAGAGGCCTGCCATTGCCTCTGCATCCCATTCACCATGACCCGCAGTCTCTTTTTCAGCAAAACCGCCTGCGCGGTTTTCGTCCTGAGCGGTCAGGCGCCGCAGTTCGGCACGGCCTGCATTGGTGATCACGTAACGGACGATCCGTCCATCGGGATCAGCGCAGGAAATCCACTCCTTCAATGCCAGCGCCTGCGCGATGTCCCTTGCCACCATTGCAGTCCGCATCTGGTCACCTTCGGGGGTCTGGCGGACGACGACAGCCGTCTCCATGTCTCGGGCGGCGGCCAGAACGGCCCCCTGCTCGGACAGGCGGCGCAGGACACGTTTCGCCTCTTGTTCGATCCGCGCCTGCGTGAGGCCCTGCGGTTCGACGCGCTGACTTCCGGCAGCCTTCCGGGACACCTGCGCAGAAAGTGCATCAAGCGCGGCATCGACCAAAGGATCGTCCCGGCGGCCCTCAAAGCGGCGCACCTGCCGCATCACTGTTGACGGATGGCAATCGCCTGCGCGGGCCAATGCGCGGATCGATTTTCCACCCTCTGTATGAACAAGATAATTCCGTGCAGCATCCGGTACCCAACGTGGCAGCAGGCCCTCGTTGCTTTCGTTTCCCAAACCAGTCATCGTCTATTCCCTTCGTTCTTTGCCCTGACCTTGCGCCCCCGCTCCCTGCGGATTCATCAAGTATTAATACTACCTGAGCGTGTATCGTTACCTAACGGTTAACGGCTCATTGGACCCGTCAACCATTCTTTCCAAAGGCTAAACAACTGTGACGCCAGCGTTCTGACATTTGTTGATTTTCGCAACACCCGCTCTGGTTGTGTCAGTCTCAGTCCGGTCAGATGGGCACAGGAGACCGCAAATGCTTGATATTGAAACCCGACTCGCGACACTCAAACGACCACCCTTGCTGGCCCGCGCGGCACAGTTCGGGGTCGACGACTACCGCCGCGAGGTTCATTTGCCGCGCTTGCTGGATGTTGCTACGCTGCCCCGCCCTGCGGCGGCGCTGATGGCGCTCTTTTCAAAAGAATCCGAAATGGAGGCATGGCGCAAAGAAAACGCGGGCCAATACAGGCCCGCGCGTCATGTTGAATTGCTGATTGCCATTATGGGCGAAGCACAGGTGATGCGCGCCACCGCCCGACCGCTTACGTAAAGGCGTCCGGCATGCTGGCCTTCTTTTCGGCCACATAAGCGCGCAGGCGCTCTTCGATGGCAGGATCAAGCGGGGGCTGCTGGTATGTATCAAGCAGCCGCTTGACCCGCATGGAGGCTAGAGCTTGCGTATCGCGCGCACCCTCTTCATCCCATGTCTCGAAGGGTTTGTAGTCGAACAGATCGGACCGCCAGAAGGCCGATTTGAAGTTGGCTTGCGTATGTTCGCACCCCAGATAGTGACCACCCGGACCAACCTCGGCAATGGCTCCCATCGCCTGTCCGTTCTCGGTAAGGTCCACGCCTTGCGCAAAGTGGTGCAGCGTGCCCAGTTGGTCGGCATCCATCACGAATTTCTCGAAAGACGCGACAAGCCCGCCTTCCAGCCAACCGCAACTGTGCAGCATGAAGTTGACGCCGGACAACAGGCCCATCTGCAGGCTGTTCGATGTCTCATAGGCCGCCTGCGCATCCGGCAGTTTCGAGCCACAAAACGACCCCGCCGAGCGGTATGGCAGCCCCAGACGCCGGGCCAGCTGGCCTGCACCGTAGGTGATATGGGCGGCTTCCGGTGTGCCGAATGTCGGCGCACCCGAGTTCATGTCGATCGAGGTGACGAAAGCGCCAAAGATCGCGGGCGATCCGGGCCGGATCATCTGGCTGTAAGCAACACCTGCCAGCACCTCGGCCAGAACCTGTGTCAGCGTCCCTGCCACCGACACAGGCGCCATGGCGCCGCCCACAATGAAGGGGCTGATGATCGAGGCCTGATTGTTTGCCGCAAAGACCTCAAGCGCGCCCATCATGATGCTGTCGAAGGTCAGCGGCGAGTTGATATTGATGAGCGACGTCATCACTGTGTTGTCCTGCACGAACTCCTTGCCGAACAGGATTTCGCACATCTCGATGCTGTCCTGCGCGCGGCTTGGTT
>CAZOMZ010000263.1:0-2902 GCA_964581065.1 uncultured Loktanella sp.
CTTTGACGTGATCCCCAAGGCGGTGGACGAGTATCACCAGCAGTTGCGGGCCTATGCCGATCAGGACGATGCAGGTCGTGCGAACAACCCTGTGTTCCATATCCACGGCCACAATGTGCCGGCCTCTGATATGGTCGTGCCTTTTGCGATGCTTCTGAACCTCGCCTCTGTTTCGGGGGCCGAGGATAAGGAGACGCTTTGGGGTTTCATCCAGCGCTATGCGCCCGAGGCGTCGGCAGAGAAGAACCCGCAACTGGATCAGGCGGCGGGTTTTGCGGTGCGCTATTACAATGACTTTGTGAAGCCTGCGAAGGTCTATCGTGCACCGACAGATCAGGAACGGGGTGCCATGGAAGATCTGGCCGCGCGTCTGAAGGCATGGGATGGCGGGCTGGATGCGGAAGAACTGCAATCGATGGTCTTTGCCGTTGGCAAGGAGCACGGGTTCGAGCCGCTGCGCAACTGGTTCACCGCGCTTTACGAGGTGCTGCTTGGTGCAAGCCAGGGCCCGCGGTTTGGCGGGTTCATCGCTCTCTACGGTGTCAATGAGACAATCGCTCTGATCGAAGAGAAGCTGGCCTAGACGTCAAAAAGAGAACTGATCCGCGCTTTCCTGCGTATGTCCTACTAAAGAGGATAGATAAGGGAGGCGCGGGTCATGCGCTTTTTCAGTTTTGTCGCCGCGCTCTGGTTTTGTGTCGTTCCCGCTTTCGCGCAGGATGCTGACGCGATCGAGGATGTCATTGGCAGCCAGTTGGAAGCTTTCAACGACCGCGATGTGACGGGTGCGTGGCAGTATGCCAGCCCCAATATCAAGCGCTTGTTCGGGGACGCGGGCAACTTTGGCATGATGGTCCAGCAGGGCTATCCGATGGTCTGGGACAATGCCGAAGTGCGGTTCCTGGAGTTGCGCGATATCAACGGCTTCCTGTGGCAGAAGATCATGCTGCGCGACAAGGCGGGCACCCTGCATATCCTTGATTATCAGATGGTTGAGACCCCGCAGGGTTGGCAGATCAACGGGGTTCGGTTGCTGCCTGCGCCGGATGTCGGGGCCTGACGGGGGCGTTGCTTGCGCCGCCGTGACGGTGGCCCAACTGATGGTTTAGGCCACGGGGCTAGGGTGTTGGGAACGCGCCGGACTGACTTTGTCCGGCCGATCTTTCAGCCAAGAGGTTTGCCCCATGAACAAAGCCGTCACCGATGGGATCGTTTTTGATCCCCTGCCGTTTTCCGTAGGTCTAGCACTGTGGTCCAGTGGCGACGGCACGCCGGGGTCGGACACCTATGCACTGAGCGGTTCGGGCAACTACGTGGCGGCTGATCAGGATTTCGGCGGCTGTCTTGAAATCCTGACCCAGAGCAATCTGCAAAAGCTGCGCTACATGGGCGAAACGCTGATCCTGCCGGGGTGCTATCTGCAGGTGACGGCGCGTGTGAAGGCTGTGGCCGGGCCGATGCCTGCGGTCGCGATTGCCGGCTGGGCCGGGATGGCTGGCGGTTTGCCGGTTGCCGGACTGCCGCAGGCGGCCACGCCGGTGCAACTGACAACCTACGGCGAGGTGATCGAGATCAGGGGGATCATTGCGACCGCTGACCGGACCGGTGTCGATCTGCCGTGGCAGGGCGCGCAATACGGGCATATCGGGCTGGACCTGACCGGAGCGACGGGCGGCGTTGTGCGGATCGACGACATTCAGATCGAGGATGTCACGTCCATCTTTACCCGCGATCTGGTGGGGCTCGTTGATGTGCGCGACTACGGCGCCAAGGGCGACGGCGTGACAGATGACAGCGGGGCCTTCAATGCCGCTGACGCGGCAGCGGACGGGCAGACCGTGATGGTGCCGGAAGGGGATTACCTTTTGTCTGATAGCGTCACGATGCAAAGCCCCGTGCGGTTTCAGGGCCGGATCATTCAGGCCGCAGAACACCGCTTTATCCTGCAGCGCGACTACGATTACGACGCCTATCTTGCGGCCTTTCAGGACGAGGAAACGGCGTTCAAAAAGGCCTATCAGGCGCTGATCAACTTTGCCGATCACGAGTCGCTTGATCTGTGCGGGCGGCGGGTTCAACTGACCGAACCTGTCGACATGCAGGCGGCAGACCCGACCCGCACCCGTTTCGAAACCCGGCGCGTCATTCGCAACGGCCAGTTCCAGCCCGCTGATGGCGCGGCATGGGATACGGTCGTGGTTACGTCGCAGGCAAGCTATGCGGTGGCTGACGACAACCGCCTGACGAATGTGGTCAATGCTGCAAGCATTCCTGTGGGCGCATTGGTGACAGGCAATGGCGTCGGGCGTGAAGTCTATGTGAGGTCCGTGAACGTCAGCGCGCAAACGGTCGAATTGAGCCGTCCGCTGTTTGATGCTGAGGGCACGCAGGTTTTCACCTTCACTCGTTTCCAATACATGCTGGACTTCTCGGGCTATGAAAAGCTGAGCCAGTTCATTCTGGACGATATCGAGTTTCAGGGCCGCGGTGTCGCGAGCGGCATTATGATGGCCCCGGACGGATTTACCTTTCACGTGCGGGACTGCTTTATCAACAAGCCCAAGGATCGCGGTATCACCTCGCCCGGGCGGGGCTGTCAGGGCATGATGCTGGACCGTTGCCAGTTGATCTCGGACGAGCAGGCGGTGCCCGTGGCGTCACGGGTCAGCATCGGCTTCAATGCCAATGCCAATGACGTCAAGATCCGCTCGAACCGTGTCAGCAAGTTCAAGCATTTCTGTGTGCTGGCCGGGTCGGGGAACCTGATTACCGGCAACCACTGGTTTCATGGCGACGATGAGGTCAACGGTGTGCGTAAGGGCGGGATCGTCATTACGCTGCCCAATCCCAAGAGCATCTTCACCGGCAACTATTGCGACAACAACTTTATCGAATGGACCAA
>CAZOMZ010000264.1:0-2898 GCA_964581065.1 uncultured Loktanella sp.
AGTTTGGTTGATGTCGCCATGCTACTCAACGTGGCCAATGCCACAAGGGTGGGTCGGCGCACATAAGCCCATGCGGAAGCGCGCCAACGCTCCGCATGGGCAATTCATACCAGAGCGCAAAGACACAAGGATGGAGCATCATGATCAAGACAACGAAAAGTATTCACTAGAAGTGCGCGAGTGTGCTGTGCGGATGGTATTGGATGGCGCAGGGCAGCATGAAAGCCGTTGGGCGGCGATTTTGTCGATTTCCTCGAAGATTGGCTGCGCGCCGCAAACGCTGAAAGAATGGGGTAAAAAGGTCGAGGTCGATCCCGGCCAACGCTGCGACATTAGTGCCCGTCCGTTGGACCCGCCCTATCTGGCCAGTACATGACCTGTTACGCTGCTTGTGCAGCGTAGCGCCAGGGGAGGAGCTCATCGAGGCGTGTGATCTTGTGGTCGGCGATTTGGGAGAGGACCCAAGTGAGCCACGCTTGAGGATCGACGTTGTTCAGTTTTGCTGTTTCGATCAGGGTATAGGCGATTGCCATGGCTTTGCCGCCGCCTTCTGAACCTGCAAACATCCAGTTCTTCCGGCCAATGGCGACGGGTTTGACGGCGCGTTCGGCTGTGTTGTTGTCGAGTTCCAGATGGCCGTTCTCCAAGTATGGCCGCGCCTTTGGCAGCCGACCAAGGGCATAGCGGATGGCCTGCGCCAGTGGCGACTTGCCCGAGATTTTGGGTAATTGCGCGTGCAGCCAGGCTTCCAGATCATCGAAGATCGGCTTTGCTCGCGCCTGCCGTGGCGCGACACGCGCATCGGGCGATTGACCTCGCGCTTCTTTTTCCACGGCATAGAGCTCCGCGACCCGGCGGATGGCTTCCTCGGCAATCGCATTGCCCTGTGATGCAAAGACATCCACGAACTTGCGGCGCACATGGGCCATGCAGGCCATCTCATCAGCCTTGTCATGCCCGAACAACCCGTTGAATCCGGAATACCCATCGGCATGGACCCAACCTTTGTAGCCTGCAAGATGGCTCACCGGATGTTCGCCTTTGCGGTCGATGGTGAACTGATACCAAGCGCAGGGCGGTGATGACCCAGACCATGGCCGCTCGTCGCGCACATAGGTCCAGACCCTTGCCGTTTTGGTCTTCTTGTTGCCCGGTGCCTGCATCTTCACCGGCGTATCGTCGGCAAAGAGGGCTTCGCCGCGACGCACAATCCGCCCGATCTCATCAGCCAGTGGTTCCAGCAGCGCCGTTGATCGGCCAACCCAATCGGCCATCGTGGAACGGTCCAGATCGATCCCTTCGCGGGCATAGATTTGGCTCTGGCGATGCAGTGGAAGGTGATCAGCATATTTGCTGACCAGAACATGCGCCAAAAGGCCGGGACCAGGCCTACCACGCTCGATGGGGCGTGAGGGCAGCGGCGATTGAACAATCGCTTCGCAGCCCCCGCAAGCTTTGCGCGGGCGGACAATCCGGTTCACCACAAAGCGCCCCGGCACATACTCAAGCTCTTCTGTCACATCTTCGCCGAGGGTCTTCAGCTTGCCGCCGCAGCGCGTGCAGTCGTCCCCCGGTGACAGCACCTCGTCATGCCGGTCTAGATGGTCAGGCAACGGCTTGCGGCTGTGCTGGCGCGGTGACTTGTCTTTTGTAGGTGGTTGCGCAGGCTTGGCCTGTTCTTCCGCGGCTTCGGCAATCGCCTGATCTTCTTCGAAGGTCAAATTAAGCTGGTCGAGGCTCTCGGAACGCACGCCAAATCTGTGACGGTTTTGGCCCGCCAGTTGATGCTTGAGCTTCTCGATCAAGAGCGCCTGCGATTTGACCTCGTCCGCCAAAAGCCGGTTCACGGCCCGCAGTTCTGCAGGGTCATCCGGCGTGATATCGAGGTCTTTGATCATCGCTGATCCTATACCGGATCAAGGACAAAACATGAATCCCGAAAGCGTGCAAGACGCTGTATTTGTTGGGCTACCCGACCCTCAGCGGACGCCAGGTCTTTTTCGGCATCCGCCAATCTATGCCTTCCAGCAACATCGACAATTGTGCGGCCGTTACGTTGACCTTGCCGTCCTTCGCGGCAGGCCAGACGAAGCGGCCTTTCTCCAACCGCTTGCTGAACAGGCATGCGCCCTGAGCGTCCCACCAGATGATCTTCAACAGATCTCCCCGACGGCCTCGGAACACAAATAGATGGCCGGAATAGGGATCAAGCTCCAGAACCTGCTCGGCCTGTGCTGCTAACGTGTTGAACCCACGCCGCATATCCGTGACACCCGCTGCCAGCCAGACGCGTGTGTTGGATGGAACCGGGATCAAGCCGTCAGACCTTGCACGAGGCTGACAACGGCGGGCAGCGCGGTCGGCCCTTCAACCAGGATGCGCCGCCCATCCGAAAGCGTGATATCAACCCGACTGGCCGACAGAGTGGCAGATGGAGACAGCATGGGCACATTGATTGACGCAGGTTCGTGGACGGCATCAGCTTCGATCTCAACCGGCAGAAAAGTCGCGTCCTGTTCGGACGCATCCGCCTCTGGCGCAAACCGCGGATCCTTCAACCATTTGAAAATAAGGTTCGCATTCACCGCGTATCGCCGCGCAACCTGAGCCACAGACATGCCCGGCGTCGTCGCCTGCGCGCAAATCTCCCGCTTCTCTTCGTCAGCCCAAAACCGCTTCTTCCGCCTGATCATAGAGTGCCCCTAAGTGTCCACTATCAATGGTGGACACTTAGCTGGCTCCCTCGGAACGCGTTAGGTCGGGTTTACCGAGCGCTTACCGACATTACAACTGAATAATCCGAGAAGATGAAGGCGTTTGAGCGCGAGGTGCGCGGGTTGAATCAGGCCAAGGAGATGCTGGGCAAAGCGTCGGCATATTTTGCCCAGGCGGAGCTTG
>CAZOMZ010000265.1:0-2892 GCA_964581065.1 uncultured Loktanella sp.
TGATGTTCTATCGCGTCTGGCACGTTGCGCCTTTTGCGGCGATCATCTTTTATGCAGGGCTTCAGACCGTCAATCAGGACAGTCTGGAAAGCGCGGTCATCGACGGTGCAAGCCGTTGGCAGCGACTGCGCCTGATCATCATCCCGCATTTGATGCCGTTGATCGTCTTTGTCGCGATGATCCATCTTATGGACACCTACCGCACCTTCGAAGAGATCGTCGGTTTCCGCAGCCAGGGCTATGTCATCTCGTTGCAGTGGCTGACCTATGACTTCCTGACGCCCGATGAGGCAGGCAACCGTTCGATTTCGCGGGCATCGGCATCGGCGATGCTGACGATGATCGGGATTGCGGTCCTTCTGGTGCCGCTCCTGCGTCGGACATGGCGCGATCACAAGGGGACTTGACCATGACTGCAAGAGCAATGCGCCAACCAGCCTCTTTGCGGATCGCGTCGAACGCTTTCCTCGCCTTCTGGTGTCTGATCGCGACTTTCCCGATCTTCTGGATCACGGTGATGAGCTTCAAGTCACCTGTGGATGCCTTTGACAGCAACCCGCTGAACGTCATCTTCGGGCCGGAAACTCGGGCCAATGGAACAGGCTGGTCTCTTCTTGATATCGTTCTGGGGCTACTGCTGGTTTACTTCACCATCAAGTTGTCTGCGCGCCATGTGCCGACCCTCGTTGACAGCTACAGCCCCAAGGGCTGGACCGTTCTGGGCTGGATCATCGGGGGGTTGGTCGTCGGGCTGACCTTTGTGGTTTGCTTCTTCGGCCTGCTGCCGTTTGTGACCAACCTGATCAACCCGCTATTGGGCCCGCTGGGAAATGACGTCATCGGTGCAACCACAGAGCACTACAAGACTGTCTGGATCGATCGCGGATTTGCAGGCAACTTCCAGACCTCGCTGATTGTGACAGCCGGGGTGGTTACGGTCTCTCTGACCGTGGGTACTTTGGCCGGCTACGGGCTGGCGCGATCAGGATCGACCCTCGCATTCTGGATCCTGATCATCGCCCTGATCTTCCGCGCACTGCCGCATTCGGTGCTTGTTGCTGGTTATCTGCCGGTCTTCATCAACTCCGCCGAGTGGCTGTCCCCGATCCTTGGCGAGAACGCACCGACGCTCTATGGCATGCCTGCGGCCGTCATCGCCGTGCTTGTCGCGATCAACCAGCCCTTTACGATCTGGATGCTCCGCAGCTTCTTTGCCAACATTCCGGCTGATCTGGACGAGGCCGCGCGCGTTGACGGCTGTTCGCACTTCAAGGCGTTTCGCTTGGTCATCATGCCTGTGATGTGGCCCGGTGTCATTACAACAGGTCTGTTCAGCTTCCTGTTGGCGTACAACGACTTTCTCGTCACATCTCTCCTGCTGGATGCATCCAACCAGACGATGGTTCCCGCCATCGCCGGCATGTTCAACCGTGAGACCACCACGACGGACCAGGTCGTTGCAGTCGCAGCTGCCGTATCAATCACGGCACCGCTCTTGTTGCTGGTGATGGTATTCCAACGCCAGATCGTCAGCGGGCTGACGGCAGGCGCAGTGAAAGGTTAAGACCAATGGCCGGAGCCCGCCCCGAACAGGCAGCGTTGTCGCGCGATACCGATATGTCCAAGACCGATGCAACGCGTGCGGTCATCGAAGGTATGGTAGATGGTCTGAACGATCACCGCATTGCCGATATTGGCGAATTCTTTGCCGAAAGCTTTCGCTGGATGGGCAACACCGGCTGCGGCACCAAGAACGGACTGCGCGAGTTTCAGGACAACTGGCAGCGCCCCTTTCAGGCAGCTTTCTCCGACAAGGTCTGTGTGGATGAGGCACGGCTCTTTATGGGGGAATGGGCCGCCGCGTTCGGCCGGCAAGAGGCAACGCACTCAGGCGAGTTTATGGGTATTGCGCCAACAGGAAAGCGGGTCGAGATCCGGTACATGGATTTCTGGAAAGTCGAGGACGGCAAGATAACGGACAACTGGGTGATGGTCGATTTCCCGCATGTCTTGGCCCAACTCGGCGTCGATGTATTCAACGGCCAAGGTTGGGAAAGTTTTGACCGGGGCGAACGCGTGCCGCCCCGTCCGGCAAGTGAAGGACAAGAATAATGGCGATCACCTACCTCAAGAAAAGCAAACCTGAATCAGAAAAAGCCGCTGATGACGCCAAGGTGCGCGCCGTCGTGGAAACCACTTTGGCGGACATCGAGGCCCGCGGAGACGCCGCCGTCCGTGATCTGTCGGTCAAATTCGACGGCTACGAGCGCGACAGCTACCGGCTGAGCGATGATGAAATTCAGGCGCTGATCGCCAAGGTCTCTGACCGGGACATGGAGGATATCAAATTCGCGCAGGAGCAGGTGCGTAACTTCGCGCAGGCGCAGCGTGACAGCATGCTCGATATCGAGGTCGAGACGATGCCGGGCGTGATTTTGGGCCACAAGAATATCCCAGTGCAATCGGTCGGATGCTACGTTCCGGGCGGCAAGTTTCCGATGGTCGCCTCGGCACATATGTCGGTTGCGACCGCATCGGTCGCGGGTGTGCCGCGCATCATCGCCTGCACGCCGCCCTTCAAAGGCGAACCCAACCCTGCGGTGATTGCCGCCATGCATCTGGGCGGGGCACATGAAATCTATGTCATGGGTGGTATTCAAGCGGTTGGCGCCATGGCAATCGGCACCGAAACCATCGATCCGGTGCATATGCTGGTCGGCCCCGGCAATGCCTTTGTCGCCGAAGCCAAGCGGCAGCTTTTTGGTCGCGTCGGGATTGACCTCTTTGCAGGTCCCACCGAAACCATGGTGATCGCGGACGAAACCGCCGCAGACGGCGAGCTTTGCGCAACTGACCTGCTGGGTCAGGCCGAGCACGGCTATAACTCGCCCG
>CAZOMZ010000266.1:0-2891 GCA_964581065.1 uncultured Loktanella sp.
GTCGATGATCAGCATGTCCCTGATATCTAGACCGCGCAGCATGTTTCTGCCCTGCGTAACGCCATGATTATGCCCGCGTCAGAGCCACTCGCCACGGATGACCTGACGGTAGATGGACGACAGCCAGCTGTTGCCGACAGGATCGGCACGCAGCCCCTGCCCTGTCAGCAGGGCAAAGCTCGCCTCGTACCACTCGCTTGACTGGTAGTTGTAGCCGAGGATCGCGCCGGCGGTCTGGGCCTCGTCCAGAAGACCAAGCGAGAGGTAGCTTTCCACCAGACGGTGCAGCGCCTCGGGTGTGTGCGTCGACGTCTGGAAATCCTCAACCACGGTGCGGAACCGGTTGGCGGCGGCAGCAAAGTTGCCACGCTTGAGGTAGAAGCGCCCGATCTCCATTTCCTTGGCGGCAAGGTGATCAAAGGCCAGATCGAACTTCTGCTCGGACAGACGGGCGTATTCGGTGCCCGGATACTGCTCGATCACGCGGCGCAGGGATTGCAGCGCCTGAATGGTCAGGCCCTGATCCCGCCCGATTTCGTCGATCTGGTCGTAATAGGACAGCGCCAGAAGATACGCGGCATAGGCTGCGTCTTCTTCCGCTGGATAGAAATCAAGATACCGCTGTGCCGTCGCGCGGCTGCTGGGGTAGTCCTCGTCACGGTGATAGGAGAACGCCTGCATGATCAACGCGCGTTCAGCCAGTTCGGAATAAGGGTACAGGCGCTCGAGCTCGCCAAAGGTTATAGCCGCATCATCAGCCTGACCGTCAGCCAGTTGGCGCTCGGCCCGTTCGAAAATCTGGTTCGGGGTCAGATCCTCCATTGGCGGGCCGCTGTCGAGCGCGCCGCAGGCTGCCAATGCCACCAACGATACCACCGCACCCATGCGGGTGAACCAACGTTTCCGGGGGGCTTGGATCACTGACATTCGGAAGGCCTCACTCACACCTGTCGTCCGGCAGAGTGCAGCACCCGCCGTTGTTGGCCTTCGGTCTAACATAGAAAAATCGGGGGCAAAATGCCTTTTGCACACCGTCACTTCAACAGCGCGTGCAGGGGTCAGGCGACAGCGTTGAGATCGGCCGGGCTGACACCGACGCCGGGCAGGCGTGCAGCGATCCGGTGGTCACAATCCGTCCACCGCCATGCATCATCCTGCGCAAAGAGTTCGCGCAAGAGCTTGTTGGTCAACGCATGGCCTGCGCGGCGCCCCGTATAGCGCCCGAGGATCGGTGCGCCAGCCGTGTAAAGGTCACCCAGCGCGTCCAGCATTTTGTGGCGCACGGCCTCGTCACGATGGCGCAGGCCGCCGGGTGTCAATACGCGGTCCCCGTCAACGACAACGGCATTCTCTACGGTGCCACCCAGTGCAAGGCCATTTGCCCGCATCTGATCAACATCCGCAGAACGGCAGAACGTACGGCTATCGCAGAGTTCGCGCACAAAGGCGCCATTGGCCATGTTCAATGTCTTTGTCTGGCGTCCGATCGCAGCGTCTGCGAAATCAATCTCGAAGTCGATCTGCAGGCTTGTCGACGGACCCAGAGACGCAAAGGCATCCCCGTCACGCACGGAGACGTCACGCAGGACCTCGATCGCGCGCAGAGGTGCTGTGTGCTGATGAAGACCGACACTCAGGAACCCGCGCACGAAAGGTGCGGCGCTGCCATCAAGGATCGGCACTTCGGGGCCGTCGATCTCGATCAGCGCGTTATGGATGCCACAGCCGGCAAGTGCGGCCATCAGATGCTCGATCGTTGAAACGGTCACACCGTCATCATTGGTCAGGCGTGTGTTCAAAGGCGACACAACGACATTGGACCAGATCGCCTGCAGGATTGGCCGACCCGAAAGATCGGTGCGACGAAAGGCAATCCCGTGTCCTGCGGGTGCAGGAAATACGACAAGATCAACCGGTGCTCCAGAGTGGAGACCGGTTCCTTCAAATCTTGCTTCTTGGCGCAAAGTCGTCTGCAAAGCAGAACCCGTTTCATGGTTTCTATTCCGTCACCGAGGTAGTGCGCCCGCGCGGCAGGCTCAATTCACGCTTTGCGACGGACTGAAACATCTTGAAGGAAAATTCTTTCTGCATCTGCACGGTGCCCGCAACCCCTTATCACGCAACGCAAAAGGCCGCCCCGAGGGCGGCCTTCGTTGTGATCGGGACGTCACGTCCTGTTACAATTCCTACAAGCCTCAGTTGGCCTGACGGCGCAGGAATGCCGGGATTTCGATCTTTTCCTGATCTTCGTCCATTTCAGGTTCCTGACGCAAAGCGGTCACCTGCGGCTGCGCACGCGCGGGCTGCGAACCGGCTTCTGCCTGTGCACCTGTCATCCGGTTGATCAGCGAATTGATCCCGAAACGCGGCTTCTCGGCGCTCGCGGCGGGTTCGGCATACTGCTGGGACTGCGGGCGCGGTTCAGCCTTTGGCACGCGATTGACGGCCGCCTGCAGACGGGCCAATGCCTCTGGCGTCGGGGTGCCCGGTGCAGGCGCACGGGGTGCGACAAAGCTGTCAGGCTCGGCCAATGTTGGCTCGGGACGCGGCTGGTAGGCTGGTGGCGGCAGGTCGTCAGCGGCAACCTCTGGTGCAGGCGCGGGTGCTGCCGGTTCCTGAGGTGCAGCATGCTCGGCCACAGCTTCAAACAGCGATGGTTCCTGCGTTGCGGCGGCGGCCACCTGCTCTGGCGCTGCTTCCTGCACGGGTGCTGCTTCCTGCACAGGTGCGGCTGGCGCCAATGGTGCGGCCATTGACCGGCGTGGCACAGGTGTTTCGGCAACGCCTGCTACAGCGTCGATACCTGTCGCAACCACGGACACGCGCATCCGGCCTTCCATGCCGGTATCGAGGGTCGAACCCACGATGATATTGGCATCGCCATCGACCTT
>CAZOMZ010000267.1:0-2876 GCA_964581065.1 uncultured Loktanella sp.
CCAACTATGCCGCTGCCTAGGCTGGTGACATCGGCTTTACCAAGGCGCTGGCACAGGAAGGCGCGCGCGCCGGTATCACTGTGAACGTTGTCGCCCCCGGCTACATCAACACCGAGATGATGAGCACAATCCCCGAGAAAGTGATGAACGAAGTCATCCTGCCACAGATCCCTGTAGGCCGTCTGGGCGAAGCTTCGGAAATCGCACGCGCTGTGCTGTTCCTTGCTTCTGACGAAGCCGGCTTTGTTACGGGTTCGACACTCTCGGCCAACGGTGGCCAGTATATGTCCTAAGCCGCAGGGCTTGCCGAAAAGAGAAAGGGCCGCGCCGTTCTGGCGTGGCCCTTTTCGTTTTTGCGCGTGGTCCGCGACTTAGACGTGGCGGAACATCATCCAGCGGAATGCCTTGCGAACAGCTTCTGCACGTTCCTTGTGTGCGCGTTCGATGCCTTCACGGATGCGGGGGCTTGTTGTTGTCTCGTACATGGTTCTGATCCTTTGTTTGTCGCTCTTGGCGTCTGTGTCTTTCTGATCCCTATATGGGCGTTTCCGGCGCCACCGACAAACGAGACTTTCTATTGCTTCAGTTAAGCTGTATTAAATTGAACCATGTCAGATCGCTTGCCTCCCCTTACGGCCCTACGTGCTTTTGAAGCCGCCGCGCGCCATATGTCCTTTTCCAAGGCTGCTGCGGAACTAAATGTTACGCCAGCGGCATTATCATACCAAATCAAAGCCTTAGAGGCTGATTTGGGGATGCCGGTCTTTCGCCGCCTCAATCGCGCGGTAGAGTTGACCGAGGCGGGACGCAGCCTTGCGCCAGGCGCAAGGGACGCCTTCGCCACCCTGCAATCGGCATGGCGTAATACAAAAAGATTGAACGATAATGGCGTGCTGACGGTCACTGCCGGCCCTGCATTTACGTCCAAGTGGCTGGCGCCTCGGATGTATGACTTTGCGCAGGCCCACCCCGAGATCGAACTACGGTTTCTGGCAACACTGCGCATTATCGACTTTGACCGCGACGAGGTCGATGTCGCGATCCGCTTTGGCATCGACCACGACAAGGGGCTCTATGCGCGTCCGCTGATCGAAGAATGGATGACGCCGATGATGACCCCAGAGATGGCACGCGAGATCGATACGCCCGAAAAACTGGCGCGGGCTATCCTGATCCATGACGACTCGGTCAGCCCGTTCAAGGTACCGATGGGGTGGGGCGCTTGGGCGCAGGCGGCGGGGCTTTCGCTGGATACGTCGCACGGACCACGGTTTTCGCAGGCCGACCACGCGATCGATGCGGCCATCGCAGGGGCGGGTGTTGTACTGGGGCGTGTTTCTCTGGCCACCCGCGCACTAGAGGCGGAACGGCTGGTCGCACCCTTCGAAGTAGGTTTGATTTCCGAAGCGCAATTCCGGTTTATCTGTCCGCCCGGAAACGAGAAACGCCCACATATTGCGGCATTCGAGGCTTGGGTGATGGACGAAATCAAGACCTCGGGCAAGTTCGCCGAGGGTCGCCGGTTGATTCGCGCAAGCGACCTGCTGTGACGGCGGCAGTCAGGCTGCGCCGTCATCGCAAGTCCGAAGGATCAGTGGGCGCTCAGGCGCGTGATCTCTTCCTTCAGCATGAGCTTTTGTTTCTTGAGTTTAGCGAGCTCTAGGTCATCCGTTCCGGGACTGCGCTGCAAGACTTCGACATGCTCCGAGAGGTGTTGATGTTTCTTCTTCAGTTCCTGCAAGTGCGAACTCAAGCTCATAATAAGACTCCTCTTGGTTGGTGATATGACAAGTCCAGCACATTCCACCTGACCTGTCACGCCGCATGGCAGCAATGAAACTGTGGCAGCGGAGTCTTACCGAAGTCTTAAACCCAAACGGGCAATGCTGCCCCATTTCGAAGCACTTCACGAATAGGTTGCGCATAGCTTTCGCGGTCACCGTCATGGGTGACGCCGTCATGCATCACCAAAGGTGTTGTCATGCGAAAAGGTGCCCGCCCGTCCTGTCGTGCTTTTAGCAGGAACAGCTCGGGTTGTTTGGTCGCACGCCCTGCGATGGGACAGACAACAACCGATCCCAGACGCCCTTTGATACCGTCCAAGACCTCTGGCAGACGCTCCATCCGCTGGATCAGGACCAGATGGCCTTTGGCTGCGATCCGGCGGATGCCTGTGTCCAGCCAAGTGGCCAGTGGCGTCGCACCACCAAGGGCCAGATCGCGCCCCGCATCGCGCGCGGCTGTCCCGTTGGCGCGGTCAAAATAGGGCGGGTTCATGATGACAAAGGAGAACTGCTGTTGTCGCAGGCCAGTTGGCAATGCCGACAGATCCGCTGTAACAACATCAAAGTCCACGCCGGCCTCTTGCGCATTTCGTAGGGCCAGTGCCGCATAGTCGGCCTGCAACTCGACGCCGGTGATGCGGACACCCGGCACCCGTGCAGCAAGGCAAAGTGATGCGGTTCCCACGCCACAGCCCAACTCAAGAACTGTATCGCCTTCTTGGGCGGGTGTGGCCGCTGCCAGCAACACCGGATCAACCCCCGCCCGATAGCCTTTGCGGGGCTGCCAGATGTGCAGGCGCCCCCCAAGGAAGGCATCATGTGTGAGGGTCTCAGTCACGGCCCAGATCAATCTCGGCGTCGCGCATGACGGCCTCGGCCATGAACAGATCACGGTCCAGCACCATCAACCGCCGCGGCATTATGCCGATGCTGCCTTCAAGGACGCTCATATTTACGTCGAAGGTGAACCAGTCTATACCCTCGCTGTCCAAGAGGGCGGTTGCAAAGGCGATGACGGTCGGGTCGTTTGTGCGCAAAAGCTCTTTCATGAAAACAGACCTAAGACGCGGCTGCGGCCTTGTCTATTCAGAT
>CAZOMZ010000268.1:0-2852 GCA_964581065.1 uncultured Loktanella sp.
GACAGCTCACAAGATGAAGGTGCAGCGCGGGCAACTGCCTGAGGAACAGGGCGAAAACGACAACCTGCGCGTCCGCCGCTATATCGCGAAATACACGATCAACCCCGCGATCGCGCATGGGCTGTCACAGCACATCGGCTCGATCGAAGTGGGCAAGCGGGCCGATCTGGTGCTTTGGGATACGGCGTTTTTTGGTGTGAAGCCCGAGATGATCCTGATGGGCGGGACGATTGTGGCGGCGCAGATGGGGGACCCCAATGCCTCGATCCCGACGCCACAGCCGGTCTACACGCGGCCCATGTTCGGCGCCTACGGGCGGTCGGTCGAGAATAACGCGGTGACCTTTGTCAGTGCCGCGGCACAGGATGCGGGCGTGCGCGAGAGCCTCGGCCTGGCCAAACAGACCTTACCGGTTGTCAACACGCGCGGTATCGGGAAAATGGACCTCAAGCTGAATGATGCGATGCCGCATGTCGAAGTGAACCCCGAGACCTACGAGGTGCGGGCGGATGGCGAGCTGCTGACCTGCCAGCCGGCGACCGAACTGCCAATGGCGCAGCGGTATTTTCTGTTTTGACTTAGGGGCAGCTTTGCATGGATCGCATGAGGGGAATGCAAGATTGGACGTTGTTGGGCAAGCGGGCCGGGCCTAGCTGTTGTTGCGGGGGGAATGACATTCAAACGCAAGAGGTAGCCAATGGCTCTCCGTCCCGACAATACACTGATTTCAAACCGAGAAATGTTCACCGAACTCCTGCTGGCCCCGTTTCATGCGCTGGCCCGCGGGATCGAGAACTACGCCGTCAGCAACGCTCGCACGCAGGCGCTGCGCGCCGTAGCCGATATGTCCGATGCCGAGCTGCAGGCCAAGGGTCTGACCCGCGCCGAAGCCATGCGCATGGTGTTTCCACACGACGCATAAGCACCGTTGACGATGGGTGCCGCTCATGAGGGCGGGACCTGCCAGACTTGGCGCACTTATTGTGGGCACAGGCATTTGCCTGTCTGTGCCTGCCTTCGCCGTCGCGGACTGTTTGACGGCCCAAGACCTGACAACAGGGATCAGCGCCAAGGTTGATGACGGGCTGACCGAGGTCTTCCGCGCGGTCGGCCCGAATATCGTCGAGCTGACAATCGACTTTGGCGGTGGTTTCGTCGGCCGCGAATGGCTCGCGCATGGTCTCTATATTGTCGACAGTGCGAATTTTCAGGGTGGCATGTTGCAGGATGACGGCTGGGTCACGGTCTCATTTCCGGGCGGGGTAGGTGATCTTCCTGTACCTGCGGCCAATACCAGCTTTGATGTGACAGTGACGGCCGAAGACAACCTCGGCACCTTCAATGAATTCCAGGAATACCGGTGGGGTGACGAGACCACTGTCACCTACGGGGAGTGCCAATACAGGGTGATTTCCGGAACCATCCGGAGCGATCTGGACGGGTCGTGGACTCTGGAAGAGGTGCAGTATCTGCCTGAGCTTGGCCTGAGCCTCCAGCTTGCCTTTTCGGAACGGGCTGATCCGCAGGGATACCGGCGGTCGTATCTGTCCTTTGCCCCCACGGAGGCGGCAGGAAAATGAGCGTCGCGCATGACATCGTCCACTTTCACGGACAACCGGACGCGACTGTCAGCCTGACCTATGACGCGCGGCTGTTGCGGCGCAAGAAGTTGGTCACGGATCAGGGAGAACCGTTTCTTGTCGATCTTGCACAGACCACATCTGTCACCGATCACGATGCTTTTGTCCTGAGCGACGGGCGCAGGATTGCTGTCGTCGCCGCAGCCGAGCCGCTTATGCGCGTTACGGGTGATCTGACCCGTCTGGCCTGGCACGTCGGCAACCGACATGCGCCCTGTGCGATCACGTCAGATGCGCTTTATCTCCAGCGCGAGAAGGTGATGCGCGCCATGCTGGAACAGCTGGGCGCCACCGTCGAGGACGTGGCCGGTCCCTTCACCCCCGAAGGCGGGGCCTATGGCCATGGCCGCACGATGGGGCACGATCACAGCCATTCCCATGCATAGTGCCGATCTTCTGACACTGACCCAGTGGCTTTCGCCTGCTTATCCGGTGGGGGCCTTCGCGTGGTCGCACGGGCTAGAGCAGGCGGTGGCGCGTGGTGACGTGACGGACGCGGAGGATCTGGCGGCGTGGCTGCTTGCCGTGCTGGAGCAGGGGGCAGGCCGCACTGACGCAATCCTGCTGACCGAGGCGTTTCACGCCGGGGATGTAACGCCTGTTGCGGAACTTGCAGCCGCCCTTGCCCCCAGTCGCGAGCGCCGGATGGAAACCCTGCAACAGGGTGCCGCCTTTGCCCGCACGACGCGGGCGGTCTGGGGGTTCGATCTGCCGGACATGGCCTATCCGGTCGCCGTCGGGCGCGCCGCAGCATTGGCCGAGCTGCCACTGATGCCTGTGTTGCAGGTCTGGCTGCAGGCCTTTTTGTCCAACCTTGTGCAGGCCGCACAGCGCCTGATGCCCTTGGGCCAGACCGAGGGGCAGCGGATTCTCGCGGATTTGTCTTCCGCCATCCTTGCCGTGGCCGAGGCAGCACAGACCGCAACACTCGACGATATCGGGAGTGCGACATTTGCTGTCGATACGGCCTCGATGCAGCATGAAACCACCCAAAGCGCACGCCTTTTCCGGTCATAACAGAGGAGCTACCCATGTCACCCAACGGACCTCTGCGTGTCGGCATCGGCGGCCCTGTCGGTGCCGGAAAAACCACCCTGACCGCCAATCTGGCGAAGGCGCTGAAAGACCGCCTGAGCCTCGCCGTGATCACCAATGATATCTACACGCAGGAAGACGCCGAGGCGCTGATGCGGATGCAGATCCTGCCTGCCG
>CAZOMZ010000269.1:0-2831 GCA_964581065.1 uncultured Loktanella sp.
CGACCCCTTGATTCGTAGTCAAGTACTCTATCCAACTGAGCTACCAATCCGCGTATCGGGGGATTTAGCGATGCTTGGCTGGTGATGCAAGGGCGAAATCTGAATCTTTGTGCAACTTGTCCTGTCAGATTGCGATGTCGTCTTTTGGCAGTCTGATCACGAATGTCGTGCCGTTCTCATCCGTCCGCTGCAGCTCGAGCCGGCCACCATGGCCGCGGATGAGCTCTGCCGCGATCACCAGACCCAGACCGGACCCGCCTTTGCGGACGCCGCCTTGGAACGGTTGGAACAGGTGTTCCTGCGCTTTCTGCGGCAGGCCGGGGCCAGTGTCGCTGATGGTCAGTTGCCAGGATTGGTCGTCTTCGGTCGCCTGCAGACAGATTTCGCCCGGTTTTCCGGTGGCCATGATCGCCTGTCGGGCATTGCGGACGAGGTTGAAGATGACGCGGAACAATTGCTCTCCATCCGCCCGTAGCGTCATTGAAGCCGGAACGTCCTCAGAAAACGAGATTTCGTAGTCGATGGCTGCAAGGCGTTCGCTGTCGACGACCTCGTTGACGATCTGGGCGAGGTTGACGCGCGACAGGGACGGGGCCGGTTCGTCCACACGCCCGAAGGCCAGCGTTGTTTCGCAAAGATTCACGGCGCGGGTAATCGAGTTCACCAGCTTGGGTGCCATGCGTTTGACCAGCGGGTCATCGGAGGATTCAATCCTGTCGGTGAACAATTGGGCCGACGTCAGGATGTTGCGCAGGTCATGGCTGACCTTGGCCACTGCGCCACCCAGTTGCGCCAGCCGCTCCTTTTGCTTCAACGCGCCGGTCAACTGGGTTTGCATCATCATCAGCGACTCTTCGGCATCGCGCAGTTCGCGCACACCGGCGCTGGGCGTGATGATCTTGCGCGCATCTTCTGGCGAGCTTGCATAGGCCTGCATGTGGGATACGACCCCCTTGATCGGCCGCACCAAGAGAATCTGGACGGCAAAAAACAGCAGGCTTGCGGTGATGACCGAAATGAAGGCCGACAACAGCAGGATATTCCAGCCATAGGACAGAAGCGCATTTCTGAGCGGCATCTCGTCCATGGTGACTTCGATCAGCAGGCCGCCGTCACGCACAGGATTGCCGATCACACGCACAATGCGGTCTTCGTTGAGAAACAGCGTGCGCAAAGCATCCACGATCAGGGTCATGCTGCTTGCGTCGCGCAGGTCATAGGTGGCCGAAATCGGTGAAGGGATGGGCGAGGACAGGGCCAGTTGCCGGATCTCGTCCCGCCGCAGAACAACGTTGTAGACTTCGGCATTCCGCAGCAGTTCGGCCTCAAGCTCGAGGCTGATCATATCGTCCGCTTCCAGAGCCAGCGACGCGATCTGCGCCCGCTCAAGGCGGGCGAGCAGGTAGTCCTCACGGAAACGGGCGACGGATGGCACGAAGATAAAGACTTCGGCCAACATCACGAAAATGACCGTGAGGATCAGAAAGCGACCTGAAAGTGAGTTGGTCATAATCCCTCGTTTAAAGGGCCTATGGCAGCCATCGCTGCACGAACCCCACAACCCGTTTTACAGTCGGGTTTTCAAATAGTCTTGGGCTAAAATACGCGCCCGCAGCCCGTTTGTTAACCTCACTGACTGTCGGGTAAGGTAGCACCGTATTGGCAATTGACGACATCTTCATGTTGTTGGCGATCGCCATTGCCCACATTCCGATCAGCTCGCCTGCCATATGTCCTGCGATCGAGGCGCCTACAGGGCGGCCCTTGACGACCATCACCTTGATCAGACCCTTGGTTTTGCGCTCGGCGATCAGGCGGTCGTTGTGGTGGAAATCGAAACGCACCACTTCCAGCCGCGGACCGTATTTCTTTTTGGCCTGCGCCTCGGTCAGACCGACCTGCGCCAACTCAGGATCGGTGTAGGTGGCCCAAGGAATATGATCGGTCCGTTGTTTGGAGGGCAGGCCAAACAGCATAGACCGGATCAGCACGCCTGCATGATAGCCCGCAACATGGGTGAACTGAAGGCCACCCGCCACGTCACCTGCGGCGTAGACCTTCTTGTTTGTGACTGAGCGCAGATCAGGGCCAACTTTCAGTCCTGTGCGATCATGGGCGATGCCGCCCTTGTCCAGATCCAGCTTGTCGATATTCACTTTGCGACCGACCGCCATCAGCAGATGCGAACCGGTAAAGTCACCTTTCGGCGTGTGGACGGTGATTTCGCCTGCCTTGCCACTGATCTTTTCCGCCTGCGCCTCTTCGACGATATTGATGCCTTCGGCCTTCAGGTTCTCCAGCACGATGGCAGCCATTTCGGGGTCGTCCTTGCCGAAGGCTTTCATGCCTTCGATGACAGTCACCTCACAGCCCAAGCGCCGGTGCGCCTGCGCCATTTCCATCCCGATGGGCCCGCCGCCGATCACCAGCAGGTGCTTGGGCTTTTCGCGCAGATCAAAGATGTTCTCGTTGGTGAAATAGGGGACATCTGCGATCCCGGGGATCGGGGGCACCAAGGGTCCAGAGCCGGTGGCCACAACAAAGCGGCGGGCCTCGATGATCGTGTCGCCTGCCTGCACCTCGGTCTTCGAGATGAAGCGGCCGAATTCCTCGATCACTTGCACGCCCAAGCCTTCGAAACGTTCGACACTGTCGACCGGCGCAATGGTGGCGATGACGTCATGCACGTGGTCCTTGGCGGCGGCGTAGTCGACCGTTGGTTCGACATCACTCACGCCATATTTTGCACCGTGGTTCATCGCGTGTGCCTGCTTGGCGCTGGCGATCAGCGCCTTGGACGGCACGCAGCCAAAGTTCAGGCAGTCGCCGCC
>CAZOMZ010000270.1:0-2825 GCA_964581065.1 uncultured Loktanella sp.
CCAAGAGCATCTTCACCGGCAACTATTGCGACAACAACTTTATCGAATGGACCAACGAACATGAGAGCAATCCGGCCTTTGACAACCAGTTCTCGTTTGGTGGCCTGACGATCACGGGCAATATGTTCACGACCAACGACGTGGCGGACTGGTTCAACTTTATCGTGATCAAGCCTTATGGTCCTGGCCACTACATCAACGGCTTTGCCGTTGTGGGGAATGTTTTCCGGTCTCTGAATGGTCGGATTGATCGAGTGGAGCATGTGGACACGACTTTTGCCGATCTCGACTACTCCAAAACCCGCAGCTTTGTGTTTCAGGCCAACACATTCCACAATGTGAACGAGCCTGTCGCGAACCCCGCTTACCTGCTGCATAGCCAGTCTTCGGAAGACGCAACCTGGGTCATGCAGACACGTGATGCGCTGCCATTTGGCGGGACCGCCATGCTGGTTGAACAGGTGATGCCACAGGGCGCAATTACGGACACAGGGAATGCGGCAGTTTTCGATTTGCCATCGGCAGTCGGCGCCCAAGGCACGGATGGCCGCAGTGTGCACCTGCAATGGAGCAGGCCGGTCAAAGGTGCTGTGCGCTACGGGGTAAGGATGGATCAGCCCTAGGGGCATGCAATGCTGCATTGATGGGCGCCTTGGGGCGCCCATTTTTTGTGAAAGGCGCCTATTTTTTCGGCAACTGGCGGATTTGGAGCGGTTTCAGCTTTGAAATCCCGCGTGCTGCTGGCCAAGCGAATGCTGGCTTTGGCAGTTTGCTGGTCGAATACCGTTAGCGGAGCGACCAAGATCACCCTCTCTGCCCCTCTTTCCTGCGATGCCGCAATGCCTGTGCCACCGCGTGCGCGCGGGGCCCTGCGCTTGCGTGCCAAACGGCGGGGCGAGGCGACGGTCATTGCCGATCTGCGGCAGGAAGGGTCGCTCAAGGCGCTGTTTCCCAAGGTGCGCGGGGATGCTCTGGACGCCGTGTTTCTCAATACCGCAGGCGGGCTGACGGGCGGTGACCGGATGGAAATTGCCGCAGAGGTAGATGCGGGCGGGCATCTGGTGATGTCGTCGCAGGCGGCCGAGCGGGGATACCGTGCCCAGCCTGGCGAAGTGGCCCATGTTGATCTGACATTGCGCGCGGGAGCGGGCGGGCGGATCGACTGGATGCCGCAGGAGACCATTCTGTTCGATCAGGCGGCCGTATCGCGCCGGATGCAGGTCCATCTGCAGGGGGATGCAACGGCGCTGATGGTCGAGCCTTTGGTGCTGGGCCGGCGTGCGATGGGCGAAGCAGTGCGCACGTGTTTGTTTCGGGACCAGTGGCGGGTCTGGCGTGACGGCCAACTGGTCTTTGCTGATGCCGTGCGGTTGGTGGGTGATGCGACGCAACTGATGGCGCGCAATGCAATCGGGCAGGGGGCCACGGCGATGGCAACGATCCTGCTGGCTGGTCCGTCTGCAGCAGAGCGGTTCGGCCGTCTGTCGCTGGACGGTCTCAGCGGTGCAAGCCTGATTGCCGATGATCTGTTGTTGGTGCGCCTTCTGGCTGAGGACGGTTTTGCTCTGCGCGCCCAGATGATCCCCGTCATGAATGCATTGGCCGACGTGCCCGTGCCCCGCGTTTGGAGACTTTAAGAGATGCAACTAACCCCCCGCGAAAAGGATAAACTGCTGGTGGCCATGGCTGCCGAGGTCGCCCGCAAACGCCTCGCCCGTGGTGTGAAGCTGAACTACCCCGAGGCCATTGCCCTGATCACCGACGCCGTGGTCGAGGGCGCGCGGGACGGTCGCTCGGTCGCGGATATGATGGAGGCGGGGGCCAAGGTCATTACCCGCGAGCAGGTGATGGATGGCATCGCCGAGATGATCCACGAAGTGCAGGTTGAGGCGACCTTCCCCGACGGCACAAAACTGGTGACGGTTCATGATCCGATCCGTTGAGAAGATGAGTATTTTTGGCAAAATGATGAGGGAGGGTGCGCGATGAAGCCAGGTGAGGTTCTGGTGGTTGATGGCGATCTGACCCTGAACGCGCAGTCGCAGGCGATCACGCTGGAGGTGGCCAATACCGGCGACAGGCCTGTGCAGGTCGGCTCGCATTACCATTTTGCCGAGACGAATGCGGCGCTTGATTTTGATCGCGACTCGGCCCGTGGCATGCGGCTGGATATTGCTGCTGGCACGGCTGTCCGGTTCGAACCCGGTCAGCGGCGTGAGGTCAATTTGATCCCGATCTCCGGCGCGCGCCGGATATTCGGGTTCAATGCCAAGGTCATGGGCGATTTATGAGCAAGAGGTCGCGGGAAATCGCTGCAATGCAGAAAAATGCTGCGCTGCCGCATCGCCTGCGGTATGATGGGGAGAACCGTAAATCTACCCAAGGGGAATTTTCATGACGCCCGCAATTACACTTTCTCTCTCTGCCCAGGCGATGCAAGCCGCAAGTGCTGTGATCGGGCAGCAGATGCGCCTGACCGAAGTCTGGATTGATCAGACCGTGACGGCCCGCCGTGCACTGATGGCGCCTTATCTACCGGCTGCTGCACCTGCAAAGAAGGCAGCGCCTGCGAATCCTGTGGCAAAGGCCAAGCCAGTTGCCAAGAAAGCCGCTGCGAAAAAGCCTGTCGCCAAAATGGCAGCGCCGAAAAAGCCGGTTGCCAAGAAAGCCGCACCGGCACCCAAGGCCGAAGCGGTGAAGACCGTGCCTGTTGCCAAGGAACAGCCGGCCCAAAAGGCCGCGGAGCCTGCTGCAAAGGTCGCAGCACCTGCGCCTGCGATTGAAAAGGCACCCGCGCCGAAGACGGCGCCTGCCAAGACGACTGC
>CAZOMZ010000271.1:0-2823 GCA_964581065.1 uncultured Loktanella sp.
GGTCGGGATGCCTGCCTGGCTCATCCAGCTGAGGAACGGATACTCGTTCCCGAAGAACCAGACACCGATTGTCTTGCCGCGGAAGTCCTCGACGCTTTCGATGCCGGTGTCTTTCCAGCAGGTCAGCATCAGACCGGAAGATACGAATGGCTGTGCGATGTTGACGACGGGCAGACCGCGTTCACGGGCGGCCAGTGCCGACGGCATCCAGTTCAGCATGACGTCAGCGCCGCCACCGGCCAGCACCTGTGGCGGAGCGATGTCAGGACCGCCGGGCAGGATGGTGACGTTCAGGCCCTCTTCCTCGTAAAAGCCCTTGTCGAGCGCGACGTAGTAGCCCGCAAACTGGGCCTGCGTGACCCACTGCAACTGCAGAGTGACGTCGTTGGCATGGGCATCAGCATAGGCACCGCTACCCGCCGACATCCCCAGTGCCAGGGCTGCGTATTTGATCATGTTCTTCATTTTGACCTCCAGTGTCAGGTTATGTTGATGAGCGATTTCTGCTTCTTATCGTTGAGACGGGTGCCAGAAGGTCACCCGTTTTTCCATCAGGGCGATCGCCCCGTAAAAGGCCGATCCCGCAAGGGCTGCCACCACAATCTCTGCCCAGACCATGTCCATGGCAAGCTGTCCGACAGATGTAGAGATGCGGAACCCCATCCCGACCGTCGGAGAGCCGAAAAATTCGGCGACAATGGCCCCGATCAGGGCAAGTGTTGTCGCAATCTTCAGTCCGTTGAAGATGAAAGGCAGCGCGGCAGGCACCCGCAATTTGAACAGCGTCGGCCAATAGCCCGCGCCATAGGTCCGCATCAGGTCGCGCTGCATGGCCGTCGTGTCTTTGAGACCCGCAACCGTGTTCACTAGGATCGGAAAGAACACCATCACAGCAACGACGGCTGCCTTGGATTCCCAGCCGCTGCCCAGCCATTTGACGAAAATCGGCGCTGTGCCGACAATCGGCAGTGCGGCCATGAACCCGCCCACGGGCAGAATGCCACGTGTCAGGAATGGCGACCGGTCCGCCAGCAAGGCAACACCGAAAGCCGCAACCATACCAATCACGTAACCTGTCATCGCCCCCTTCACGATGGTCTGGTTGAAGTCCGCGATCAGGATCGGAATCGACTCAGAGAATTGCGCGGCAATGGCCGAAGGTGCCGGCAGGATCACAGGGCTGACCTCGAGCAGTGTGACAAGCACCTCCCACATGGCAATGACGGTCAGCCCGAAGATCGCAGGGATCGCCAGCGAGACCAGACGGGTGTCGGATTGCGGGCTGGCTGCAAGCCGGGTGTTCAACCACCAACCGGCGGCCCAGATCGCGATGGCAATCAGCCAAGCCGTCATGCTGCTGCCCCCATCCCCATGCGCCGCAACGTGCCCCGCTCGACCGCGCTGATCAGCGCCACAAGCAGTGCCGCTGTGATCGCCGCCCCGAAAAGTGCGGCCCACGTCAGGATCGGCTGGCCGTACTGGTCACCCACAAGCATCCGCGCGCCAAAACCCGCCCGCGCGCCAGTCGGCAACTCACCCACAATCGCCCCAACCAGCGAGGCAGAAATACCGATCTTGAGCGAGGCAAAAAGGTAGGGCATCGATGCAGGCAGCCGCAGTTTCCAGAACCCCTGCGCCCCGTTGGCGCTATATGTCCTGAGCAAATCAAGTTGCATCTGGTCAGGACTGCGTAGCCCCTTCACCATACCGACAACAACGGGAAAAAAGCTCAAATAGGCCGAAATGATCGACTTGGGCAAAAGCCCCTGAATACCGATCGAGCCCAGCATCACGATCACCATCGGCGCAAGGGCCAGAATGGGAATGGTCTGCGAGGTAATCGCCCAAGGCATCACCGATTTGTCCATCGTGCGGTTGTAAACGATCCCCACAGCCAACAGGATCCCCGCCGCCGAGCCGATCGCAAATCCCAGCAGTGTCGCCGACAACGTGACCCAGGCATGATAGACCAGACTGCGCCGCGATGTCGGTTCGACGGTAAACACACTGCTATACAGCTCGGCACCCACCTGATGCGGCGAAGGCAGATTGGGCCGATCCAGCGTATAGGTCATCCCCCAGATCGCGCGGTTCTGTGCCGCGAGCACGAAGGCATTGACCTCTTTGCGCGCGTTAGGGGTGTCGGGGGTCACGGCGATGTCCTGCCGCTGGGCAAGATCAGCAGTCAGGTGGATGTTCATCGGCACGACCGACAGGGTCCAGACTGCAAAGATAAATGCAATCACCGAAGCAACAGGCAAAAGCGATTTCATGACACTCTGTCGCCCCTGACCTTATGCATCGACATGCCCTGCCCGCAGCCCTTCACGCACACGGTGGGCAATCTCGATGAATTCACGGCTGTCGCGGATGTCGAGCGGTCGCTCTTTCGGCAGCGGGCTGTCGATCACATCGGTGATCCGGCCCGGACGTGGCGACATCACCACGATCTTGGTCGACAGATAGACCGCCTCGGGGATCGAATGGGTGACAAAGCCGATGGTCTTTTCCGTGCGTGCCCAAAGCTGCAAGAGCTGTTCGTTCAGGTGGTCGCGCACGATTTCATCCAGTGCGCCGAAGGGTTCGTCCATCAACAGGATATCGGCATCAAAAGCCAGCGCACGCGCAATGCTGGCGCGTTGCTGCATCCCGCCGGACAACTGCCATGGAAACTTGTTCTCAAACCCCGCAAGTTCAACCAGTTCCAGCACACGCGACACACGCTCTTTCTTTTCCGCCTCCGAAAACCCCATGATCTCCAGCGGCAGACGAATATTGCCGCCGATGGTGCGCCACGGGTAAAGCCCGGCCGCCTGAAAGACA
>CAZOMZ010000272.1:0-2815 GCA_964581065.1 uncultured Loktanella sp.
AACAGGCCATCGCCTATATCGACGACGATGAACTAGTCGAAGTGACACCAAACGCCGTTCGCCTGCGCAAACGGTATCTGGACCCGCACGAGCGCAAGCGGCAGGCACGGGCAGGATAGCAACAGCCTTGGAAGGCTGTTGCCCAGACTTTTCGAAAAGTCTGGGTCCTAGGCAGGCAAAACTTGGTCGCCGACCGCGATCTGACCGGATGTGTTCACACTTGCGTACCAGCCGCCATGCCCGCGCATCGCGTTGTAACCCCCTGCGCCCAATGCCTTTTCCATGCGGGAACAGGGCGGACAGGGACCGTGGATTTCAAGCACGGCATTGCCCACGCGCAGCAGGCCCTTGCGAAGTGCAAGAAGGTTAAGCCCCGAAATGACCAGGTTGCGGCGCAGGGTTTCGGGCAAGACCTCTCCCGCGCACGCAAGCGACGCAATGACCGGCAGATGTTCAGCTTGGATGAGTGTCACCGCCCGTTTACCCGCACGGCCATGGTCACCGGTGAGCCCTGCCTCGGTTAGCTCGGCTTCGGCAACAACGGTCATTTCGGCATAGCGGTCGGGCCGCAAACCGATCCACGCCAACCGCCCGGGCTGCGCGTGGGTCGCCATCATCAGGCCGAGCTGGCCTTTCACGCAATCTCTTCGACGATAGACAACTCGCGGACCGAGGCATCCTTGGCAAAGCTCAATGCCTCTTGATAGGCGTCGGAGTTGTAGCAGGCTTCCGCGGCTTCCAGACTGGGAAAGCGCGCCACCACATTGCGCGGGCGGTCCGGCCCTTCCATCTGGCGGTATTCACCTCCACGGGCCAGAAACACCCCGCCATGTTCAGCAATCGCGACAGTCGCGCGCTTGGCGTATTCCGCATAGCGTTCCGGATCGGTCACCAGCACGTGGCTGACCCAAAGCGCGCTCATTTCAAGCCCTCCAGAACAGCCTTGGCCGCAGCAATCGCAGCATCAGCATTCTCTGCCGACGCGCCACCACCCTGCGCCATGTCGGGACGGCCACCACCTCCCTTGCCGCCAAGCTCTGGCGTTACAGCGCGCAGGATATCCACGGCCGACACGCGGTCGGTCATATCCTTTGTCACACCAACAGCCACAGCCGCCTTGCCACCGGTATCGGCGATCAACAGCACGGCTCCGCTGCCCATTGCATCTTTCATTTCATCAATGAGCGACGGCAGGTCCTTGCCTGTCACACCTTGCAGAACCTGTGCTTGGAATGCGACGCCGTTGATCACCTCGGAGGGTGTGGCCTCTTTCGCACCACCACCCATCGCCAGCTCACGGCGTAACTGCGCCACCTCATTGGCCAGCGCCTTACGTTCATCCAGCAGCGCCTTGACGCGATCCGCCAGTTCCGCCGCGGGTGCCTTCAAAGCCAGAGCGGCCTGTGCCAGCCGGTGATCCTGCTGGCGCAAGTAATCCAGAGCCGCCTGCCCTGTGAGCGCCTCAATCCGGCGCACACCGGCACTTGAAGCGCTGTCGCCCAAGGTCACAAAAGCCCCGATTTCGCCCAGCTGTTTGACATGGGTGCCGCCGCATAGCTCCAGCGAATAGGTGTTGCCCGACGTCCCCTTGCCGGACCCGGTCTTCTCGCCCATCGAGACGACGCGCACCTCGTCACCGTATTTCTCGCCAAAGAGCGCCTGAGCCCCCATCGCGCGGGCATCATCCGGTGTCATGATGCGTGTCTCAACCTTGCTGTTCTGGCGGATGATCGCATTCACGTCACGCTCGACCTGTTCCAGTTCTTCAAGGCTCAACGCCTTGTTGTGGCTGAAGTCAAACCGCAGACGGTCTGGCGCATTCAGCGAGCCGCGCTGCGCAATGTGATCGCCCAGCACCTCGCGCAAAGCCTCGTTCAGCAGGTGTGTCGCCGAGTGGTTGGCCTGAATGGCCGCACGGCGCGTCGGATCGACAGCCAGTTCGGCGCCTTGACCTTTGCTGATTGTGCCTTCGGTCACCTTGGCAAAGTGCACGTAAACGCCAGCCACTTTCTTGGTATCGGTCACCTCAGCCACGCCGGTTTCGGTGCGGACAATGCCTGCGTCGCCCACCTGACCACCGGCTTCGGCGTAGAATGGCGTCTGGTTCAGCACGATCTGCACCTCGGCATTCGCCTCAGCCACGGTGTTGCCGCCAGCGACCAACGCCACGATCTGACCTTCGGCCGTCAGCGTGTCATACCCAAGGAAATCGGTGCTGCCGCTGTCATCCGCGATGTCGAACCAGACTGCACTGTCGGCCGCCTCGCCCGTGCCGGACCATGCCGCACGCGCCTTGGCCTTCTGTTCAGCCATGGCCGCATCAAAACCGTCAGTGTCAACCGAGACGCCCTTTTCCCGCAGCGCATCCTGCGTGAGATCGAGCGGAAAGCCGTAGGTATCATAAAGCTTGAACGCAGCCGCGCCGGGAAGCGCGGCCCCCTCTGGCAATCCTGCCAGTTCGTCATCAAGCAGCTTCAAACCGCGGTCGAGCGTCTGTTTGAACCGGACTTCCTCGTCCCGCAGCGTGTCTTCGATCAACCGCTGGCCCTGTCCCAGTTCGGGATAGGCCGCGCCCATCTTCTGGATCAGCGCGGGCACCAGCTTGTGCATGACAGGGTCCTTGGCCCCCAGCAGATGCGCATGCCGCATCGCGCGGCGCATGATCCGGCGCAGCACATAGCCGCGGCCCTCGTTCGACGGCAGCACGCCTTCGGCAATCAGGAAGGAGGTGGAACGCAGATGATCCGCAATCACGCGGTGATGCACATTGCCGTCGCCATCCGGATCGGTCGAGGTGGCATGAGCCGACGCCTCG
>CAZOMZ010000273.1:0-2792 GCA_964581065.1 uncultured Loktanella sp.
GTCGATCAGGTTCAGCACGTATGTCTCGCCGTTGTCGGCGACATAGTCGATCCGGACGGTGTTCGCCTTGATGGTAATCCCGCGTTCGCGTTCGATATCCATCGCGTCGAGAAGCTGTTCCTTCATCTCGCGTGCGGTCACGGTATTGGTCGACTGGATCAACCGGTCGGCCAGCGTCGATTTCCCGTGGTCAATATGCGCCACGATCGAGAAATTGCGGATATGCGAAAGCTCTGTCATGGCTGGGATATGGAGCGGATTTCAGGGGCGGTCAAGCGGGATGGTGAGCCACCGCCACTTGTGATTTCCTGCCGAGATCGCGCGATGCCACCAATCCCTGTTTGCAACGCAAAAAAAGCTCCGCCATACTCTTGGTCAGGGGCACAACCTTTTGGATCACCCACGACCAACGCGGGGGCCGAGCAGAGGAAATGGCAATGCGGTATCTCTTGATGGCAGGTGCTTTGGCATCGGCGGCAGCCTGTGGCGGCGGTGGCCCTGTTGTGAGTGGCGATATCTCGGAGGCTTGCATCGCAGCCGACCGCCGCGCGGCAACACCTGCCTTGTGTTCTTGTGTCCAGCAGGTGGCCAACCAGTCACTGTCGGGCAGCGATCAGGCGCGCGCTGCGACATTCTTTGCCAACCCGCAACTTGCGCAGGACACCCGTCAATCCGACAATTTCAGGGACGAACGTTTCTGGGACCGCTACCGCGCCTTTACCGATCTGGCCGAGCAGATCTGTCAGCCAGCAACCTGACAGCCGCTGCCTCGATGATGGCCAGCGCACCGTCGAAGTCGCGCGTATAGTATGGGTCGGGCACGTCGCTTTCATCCATCAGCACCACTGGCGTTACGCTGCCTTCGGGACGCAGCCTTTCGATATCGGACCTGTTCTGCCGGTCCATCGCGACGATCAGGTCGAACCGTTCAAAGTCAGCACGCGTGAACTGCCGTGCACGCAGGCTGCTCAGGTCGATGTCGCGGGCCCGCGCCGCAACCTGCATCGGACCGTAGGGCGCATCGCCCACATGCCAGCCGCCCGTGCCTGCGCTGTCGATCTCCCAGTCGGGCGCCAGTTTGCGCATGACACCTTCGGCAGCAGGCGAACGGCAGATATTGCCAAGGCAGACGAAGAGGATGCGCACTACCGCAGCACACCTTTGCGGGTCATGGCACGCGCATACATCCACAGCAGGATCAGGATCACCGGAATGGCGATGCTAAAGACAAGCGCCGCGGTCCCTCCTGTCGCCATCATCGCGCCACCATCGGACAGCCCATAGGTATAGATCGACGACACCACCAGCCCAAGGAACGATAGCGCAAAGGCCCCCGCTGCAAGCCGGGACCGTGCCAGCAGGAGAATTGACCCGATGACCGAGAACCACACGCCCACCGCCCACGAGGTATCAAACCAGATCGGTGCCTCTTGCAGCATCCGCACCGCCGCTTCGGGCAGGGCCGCGAGATAGTCCTCGATGCCGAATTTTGTCATCACATAGTCGACAGCGCCGCCCGCGTTCCAGATCAGCGACAGCACGCCGACAATCCACAAATGAATAGGTGTCTTGGTCATGATGTTCCTCCCCCGATGACCCTGACCAAAGCATAGGGCCGATATGGCTGATCCGGCAACCGTTCTTGCCCCTGCGGGCGTGCATGCGCATGATTGCCCCCATGAAGATTGCCATTCTCACAGGGGCCGGTGTGTCGGCGGAAAGCGGGCTGGGGACGTTCCGTGACAAGGACGGTCTCTGGACACAATACGATCTGGAAGAGGTCGCCACGCCGCAGGGCTTTGCCCGCAATCCCGCGCTGGTGCATGACTTTTACAATGCCCGCCGCAGGAATGCGCTTGAGGCCGCCCCTAATGCAGCACATCACGCCTTGGCCGCGCTGGGACAAAGCGGACGCCATGATCTGACCCTGATCACCCAGAACATCGACGACCTGCACGAACGCGCCGGATCAACCGGCGTGATCCATATGCATGGCGAGCTGATGCGCGCGCTTTGTGCCGCCTGTGATCACCGTTGGGACGCCCCCGCCGTCATGCACCCGCAAGACGCCTGCCCCGCCTGTGCCGCCCCCGCGACGCGCCCCGATGTCGTCTGGTTCGGCGAGGTGCCCTATCATATGGAACGGCTGGCCGAGGCTGTGGCCCATGCCGACCTCTTTGTCGCCATCGGCACCTCGGCCGAGGTCTATCCCGCTGCGGGGCTGGTCGAACTGGCACGGGGTGAGACGCTGGAAATCAACCTTGAACCCTCGGCCCGCGCCAATGCTTTTGACGCCCATCGTTATGGTCCGGCCTCCGAAGTCGTGCCGGTCTGGGTTGCTGAAATGCTGGACCTTTCCTGACGGCCACGTAAGAAGGGGGCATGAGCAAGACACCCGATATCCCTGCCCTCGCCGATGCCATCCGCAAAGGCGAACGCCGCGCCTTGGCGCGGGCGATCACGCTGGTGGAAAGCGGTCGCGCGGACCATCGCGCACAGGCGCTGGAACTGCTGGACAGGCTGGGCACCGGCAAGCAGGCGCTGCGGATCGGGCTGTCCGGCACACCGGGCGTCGGGAAATCGACGTTTATCGAAAGCTTTGGTCTCATGCTGACCGGCATGGGCAAGCGTGTCGCGGTGCTGGCGGTTGATCCGTCTTCGGCACGGTCTGGCGGGTCGATTCTGGGCGACAAGACGCGGATGGACCATCTGGCCCGCGATCCAAATGCCTTTATCCGCCCCTCGCCCAGTCAGAGCCAGTTGGGCGGCGTTGCCCGCCGCTCGCGTGAGGC
>CAZOMZ010000274.1:0-2788 GCA_964581065.1 uncultured Loktanella sp.
CTGGGCTGGTCAGTGGGCAGTGTGGACCTGTGGGAAGTCAACGAAGCCTTTGCCGTGGTGCCCATGGCCTTTATGGCCGAGTTGGGCGTGCCGCGTGACAGCGTAAACGTCAACGGCGGGGCCTGTGCGCTGGGTCATCCTATCGGCGCATCCGGCGCGCGGATCATCGTGACCTTGCTGAACGCGCTGGAGAAGCGCGACCTCAAACGCGGGGTGGCGGCCATCTGCATCGGTGGCGGAGAAGGTACAGCCATCGCGATCGAGCGGGTCTGATATGTCTGAGACCATGTATGGCGTGGCGCTGATGGGCCACGGCGGGCCGGAGTGTCTGGAATGGCGCGAGGACCTGCCCAAGCCCGCGCCGAAGGCAGGCGAGGTGCTGATCGAAGTGGCCGCTGCCGGCGTCAATAATACCGACATCAACCTGCGCGTCGGCTGGTACTCCAAGGGTGACAATGACGCGGAGGATGCAGGCTGGGCGGGCAATGCGCTGACGTTTCCGCATATTCAGGGGATCGATGTTTGCGGGCGGATCGTGGCCGTGGGTGACGGGGTTGATCCCGCGCGGATCGGCGAGCGTGTGCTGGTAGAACCCTGCCTGACCGAAGCAGGCGGCGAGATGCGCGACCCGCCGTGGTTTCTGGGGTCGGACTGTGACGGCGGCTTTGCCCAGTTCTGCGCCGTGGCCGCGCGGCATGCCTATCCGGTCGAGAGCAAGCTCTCGGATATCGAGCTCGCCTCTTTCCCCTGTTCCTATTCCACGGCTGAAAACCTGCTGACCCGCGCGCGGCTTGCAGCAGGCGAAACTGTGCTCGTGACGGGTGCCTCCGGTGGTGTCGGATCAGCGGCGGTGCAACTGGCCAAGGCGCGCGGTGCGACGGTGATTGCGCTGACCAGTGCGTCCAAGATGGATGATCTGCGCGCGATTGGTGTGGATCGCTGTATTGATCGCAAGGCTGATCTTCTGGCCGAACTCGGCAAGGAGGCCGTGGAGGTCGTCATCGATCTGGTCGCTGGTGCCGGCTTTCCGACGCTGCTGGAGGTGCTCAAGCGCCATGGCCGCTATGCCACCTCAGGCGCTGTCGGCGGGCCGATTGTCGCGTTGGATGTACGGACGCTCTACCTCAAGGACCTGCAATTCTACGGTGGCACGCAATTGGAACCGGAAGTCTTTGGCAATCTGGTGGGCCACATCGAACGCGGCGAGATCAAGCCGCTGGTTGCGGCCACATTCCCTTTGCGCGATATCGGCGCGGCACAGGCGGCCTTTGCTGACAAAAGCTATACCGGCAAGATCGTTCTGGACGTTGCCAACCCGACCGGAGACTAACCATGCGCGTCAACTATGATGACCTGTCCAAAACCATCGCCTCGCTGACGGAAGGCGAGGATGACGTCATTTCCCTGATGGCGACCATCGCCTGCGAGGTCCATCACAGCGACGACCGGTTCGACTGGACCGGTTTCTACCGTGTGACGGGACCGGAGATGCTCAAGATCGGGCCCTATCAGGGCGGACATGGCTGTCTGGTGATCCCGTTTTCACGCGGGGTCTGCGGGGCGGCGGCGCGGACGCGTAAGGTGCAGTTGGTGCCTGATGTTGACGCCTTCCCGGGACATATCGCCTGCGCCAGCAGCACGCGCTCGGAAATCGTCCTGCCTGTCTTTGACGCCAAGGGTGACCTGCTGGCTGTTTTCGACATCGACAGTGACCAGCCGGATGCTTTCACACAAGCCGATGCGGATGGCCTAACCGCGATCCTCAACGCCGTTTTTGCACGCTGAAACCCGTCTTGAAAATTTCATTTGAGCGGAATCAAAATCCCGTGCTATGAAAATTCATGGGAATTTTTCACGCGACCACTGAACCGCCTGAACGACTGACCGTGCCGACCCTTGGCGCGGATATCCGTGCTTTGCGCAAGTCGCGCAAGATGACGCTGACGACGCTGGCAGAGGCACTGGGGCGCTCTGTCGGCTGGCTCAGTCAGGTGGAGCGTGACAAGTCGCTGCCCTCGAACGCCGATCTGAAAAAGATGGCCGAAATCCTCGACGTGTCACTGGCCAGTTTCATGCAGGTCGGTGCTGCCGACGAAGAACTGGGCATCGTCGTGCGCGCAGATGCACGCCGCCCAATCGGCAGCCGCGCGCCTGGTCTGACCGAAGAACTGCTGTCACCCGACCTCTCGGACGACTTCGAGATGATCCATTCCCATTTCGCCCCGGGCGCCGAAATCACAGAACCTGTCCTGCGCCAGACACAAGAGGTTGGCTACATCGTTTCGGGTCAATTCGAAGTCCGTGTCAGCGGCAAATGCTTCACCCTGTCTGCCGGAGACAGCTTCCGCCTGCGCGGAGAGCCTTTCACTTGGCGCAACCCGGGCAACAAACCCTGCGAGATCATCTGGGTGATCTCGCCCCCAGTTTATTAAGGAGAGGACATGCACACAGGACAATGTGAATGTGGCGCCGTGGCCTTTGAGGCCGAGAGCATAAGTGAAACCGCCTCTTTCTGCCATTGCAGCCAGTGTCGCCGGACCAGCGGACACTACTGGTCTGCGGTCATGGCCCCTCTAGAAGGCTTTCGCCTGACCGAGGACCGCGGCCTCGCGTGGTACGCCTCGTCCGACTGGGCCAAGCGCGGGTTCTGTAACGCATGCGGCAGCAGCCTTTTCTACCAGATGAAGGACGAGGCCGCGATCAATATCGCGACCGGGACGCTGGACGACAGCTCGGATGTAAAGCCGGGCAAGCATATTTTCTGCAAAGACCGTGGTCTCTACTACGA
>CAZOMZ010000275.1:0-2784 GCA_964581065.1 uncultured Loktanella sp.
GAGGCGCTGCGTCTGGTTGAACGCGACCTGATGGAAGGTGCGGATATGGTCATGGTCAAACCGGGGATGCCCTACCTTGATATCTGTCGGCGCGTGAAAGACGCATTCGGTGTGCCGACCTACGCCTATCAGGTCAGTGGCGAGTACGCGATGTTGCAGGCAGCGGCCCAAAACGGCTGGCTTGATGGTGAAAAGGTGATGATGGAAAGCCTGTTGTCGTTCAAACGCGCGGGCTGTGACGGAATCCTGACCTATTTCGCACCAGCGGCAGCGCGGTTGCTGAACGCCTGATCCGGCACAGTGCGTTACCCGACCGATGCACCACTCCCGGGGGCCGGTTCGGTCCTTGTGCTCGGGGCCGCAAGCTGGAACCGGATGGTCTATGTGGACCACCTGCCGCAAGGCCTGTCGGCAACCCTTTTTGGTGCGCATGAAATCGAGGCTCTGGGATCGACCGGAGCGGGCAAATCCGCGGCACTTGCTGCCTTGGGATGCCAGCCGACATTCCACTGCGCTCTGGGGCGGGATGAGAGGGCCGACAAGGTCATTGCGGCCTGCGACGCGCGCGGCATCAACCTGATTGTTGACCGGCAAGACGCCGAAACTCCGCATCATCTGAACATCATGGACCAGCTGGGTGGACGGTATTCGATCTTTCTGTCCAACGGCACCGACCAGCCCGTCATAGACGAGGCCCGATTGGCCGACGCGGTTGCGCAGGCAGAAACGATCTTTCTCAGCCTCGCGCCCTCGTCCAAGCAAATCCTCCACCTGTTGCAAAGCACCAATGCCGAGATCCTGCTTGATCTGCACGACTATGACGGGATGAACCCATGGTACGACGACTTCATAGCCTGCGCCGACGTGATCCAGTTCTCTGACGTGTCGCTTGCCGACCCAATCGCCGTTGCCCGTCGCCTGCTGCAAGGTCGGGCGCACCAGATTGTAGTCACCAAGGCGGAAAAAGGTGCCGTGATCGTTACCAGCAATTCCGAGCTATCCGTGCCGCCCTGCTCGGCAAGGATGGTCGACAGCAACGGTGCAGGCGATGCTTTCTCAGTCGCATTGTGGTTTGCGCAATCGCAGGGCCTTGCGACAACAGATGCCGGAGCCTTTGCCGCTGCTGCTGCCGCCTTGGCGGTCGAAGACCCAACGCTCTTTCCAGAAAACGCGACGATCACGCAGATTGCCGCCCGCGCGCACCTTCTGCCGTGACACCCATCACAAAATTGCCTATATTGCTTTCATAAAAGGGCAAAAAGCCCGTCACAGGCATATAGGCGGAAATCAGATGATGGATCTATCTCGGCGCGGCTTCGCGCTCGGAGCAGTAGCGACCACTTTGGCAGCTTGCGGTAATGGCATTGGCAGTTCAGGTGCAGCAACGATCGACGCGCGCGTCGATTCAACCCTCAACGCATTGTATCAGGCCTATCCGGGCGCACAGACGCTTGCAACGCAGGCGGCGGGTGTTCTGGTCATGCCACTGGTGACCGAGGTCGGCCTCGGCATTGGCGGATCGTTTGGTCGTGGTGCCTTGCGCGTTGGCCAGTCGACTGTCGATTACTACGCGGCGGCCTCGGGCAGCGCGGGTCTGCAGATCGGAGCGCAGCAGTTCAGCCACGTCCTGTTCTTTATGACACCAGAGGCCCTGCAGGAATTCCGGTCTTCCCAAGGTTGGGCTGCGGGTGCGGATGTGGAATACGCCTTTTCCAATCAGGCCGAGATGCTGCGGGCCGAGACAACGACGTCGCTTTCACCAGTCATCGCCGCTGTCTTCGGCCAGACGGGGCTACGGGTTGGCGCAACACTCGAAGGCACCAAATACACGCGGATCATTCCCTAAGCTGCGGCGGGTGGCACTTGTGCCACCCTTCCCTATGCCCGCAGCCGTGCGCCACTAGGATCAAATGGCGGCTCTGACAGAACGACCCCGCGATGTGGTTTGCCAAGGATCATGACATCAACCTCGGCACCCGCCGGAACGTCCTTGAGGTAACCAAGCGCCAGCGATTTGCCGACAGAATAGCCGTATGTCCCAGAGGTCACACGGCCAACAGGCGTTCCATCAGGCAGGAAAATCGGTTCGCCTCCAGTCGCGTCTGCGTTGGTGACGCCCTCGACTTCGACAAGTGACAAAACTTCACGTGGCGCATTATCTTTTACGCGCAAATAACTGTTTTTGTTCAGAAATGCCTTTTCGAGCTTGATCAGACGATCCAACCCGACTTCCTGCGGCCAGTATTCGGGTGAGTATTCACGGCTCCAGCTGCCGTATCCTTTTTCGATCCGCAGCGACATCAACGCGCGCGACCCCACGGGTCCGGCACCAAACGCCTTGCCCGCCTCCAGCAGCGCTTCATAGAGCTTTTGTTGGTCGTCTTGGGCGCAATGCAATTCCCACCCCAGATCGCCAGTGAAGGAGACACGCAGGGCGATCACATCGACACCCGCAACTGTGATCCGCTGGCTGCGCATGAACGGGAATGCCGCCGTCGAGAGATCGGCATTCGTCAGGCGCGAGAGCAGCGCCCGCGATTGCGGTCCGGCGACGTTGAAACCGCACATCGTATCTGTGCGGCTTTCAAACGTGGTCCCTTCTGGAAGCGGGACCTCTTTCCAGAAGCGCTGGTGGTAGCGTTCGGCGGCCCCGCCCCCGATGACCATGAATTCATCCTCGGTCAACCGCGTGACCGTGAAGTCACCCGCAATGCCCCCATTCACGCCGATCAGCGGTGTCAGGCATGAGCGGCCGACAGCCTTGGGCATGTTGTTGGCGAAAAC
>CAZOMZ010000276.1:0-2735 GCA_964581065.1 uncultured Loktanella sp.
CCGGCAGGCGCTGATCGACATGGGCGATATGTTCGACCTGCTGGAGCAACCGGCCGAGGTAAAGGACAAACCGGATGCCAAACCGCTGGAGGTCAGCGGCGGGCGGGTCTCCTTGCAGAATGTCACATTCGGCTATGATGCCGCGCGCCCGATCCTGAAAGGGATCAATCTTGAGGTGGAGCCGGGCCAGACTGTCGCCATTGTCGGCTCGTCGGGTTCGGGCAAATCTACGATCGGGCGGCTTTTGTTCCGCTTTTATGATGTGGGCGGCGGTGCACTGCTGATTGATGGGCAGGACGTGCGCGACATCACACAGGAAAGCCTGCACGCGCAGATCGGTGTGGTGCCGCAGGATACGGTCCTGTTCAACGACACGGTGCGCTACAACATCGGCTACGGCCGCCCCGGCGCAAGCGAGGAAGAGATTGTCGCGGCGGCAAAAGCAGCCAAGATCCACGATTTCATCTCCAGCCTGCCGGATGGATACGACACCACTGTGGGCGAGAGGGGCCTCAAGCTCTCGGGCGGTGAAAAGCAGCGGGTCGGTATTGCGCGGACCTTGCTGAAAAATCCGCCGATCCTGCTCTTGGATGAAGCGACTTCGGCCCTCGATACCGACACCGAGATGGAAATTCAGGCCGAACTCCGCACCATGAGCGAAGGCCGGACCGTCGTGACGATCGCGCACCGTTTGTCGACGATTGCGGATGCGGACCGGATCGTGGTCCTTGAGGACGGTCTCATCGTGGAAGAAGGACGTCACGCGGAACTTATGGCGCTTGACGGGCGTTATGCTCATCTATGGAACCGTCAATCCGACGAAGAGGATGTTGCCGTCACCGCATGATCCCGTCGTCATGGCGCAGGCAATGAGGCAGTATGGATCATCCGGTCAAACCCGTCACGGATATCGTCGAGACAATGGACGAGATGGCCGCGCGCGGCACCGTCTGCGTTGATGACCTGTTGGCCGAATTCGGCACTTCGGCCCATGCGCCGGCACTCTTTATCCCTGCGGCGATGCTGGTCTCTCCTCTCAGTGGGGTTCCCTTTGCCTCAAGCCTGCTGGGTCTGACGATGATGCTGATCGCCATGCAGGCCGCCATTGCCCGCGAAAGGGTCTGGCTGCCGCATTTCATCCGCCGCCGCGAGATACCCGCCGACAAGGCGCAACGTGTGTCCGAGACGATGCGCAGCATGGCGCGCCGGATCGAGGGTTGGACCCGCAGGCGGCTGTCGCCCTTGGTCAGCCCTTTGGGTCGTCGTCTGGCGTATGGCGTCTGTGCGGTCATCGGGGGCATTGTGCCGATGCTGGAGCTGGTGCCGTTTTCCAGCAGCTTCATCGGCGGCGGGATTGCCCTGATCGCCTTGGGCATGATGGCGCGGGACGGGCTGTTTGTCCTTGGTGGACTCTGCTTGCAGATCACCGCTCTGTCGCTGGCTTTCGGGCTGATCGCGACGGTGGCCTGAATCCCTGATGAAACCTTTTGCCGGTTCCTGCGTTGATCCGGTGAAAGGAGCTGTTCAATGGCACGTACACAACAACGCAACGGAAAAGATAACACACCTTCGCAGGAAGAGCTGATCGCACAGATCGACACGATCAAGAGCGACATCGGCGCCCTGACCAAGCTGATGGCAGACTACGCCGGCGCGAAGGAAGAAGAGATCGAATCCCGCCTTAAGGACACAGCCGACCGCGCCAAAGCGCACGGACAGCTTGCCGCTGATCAGGCCAAGGCACAGGCCGCCGAGTTTGGCGCGCATGCCAACCGCTTTGTCGCCGAGAAACCCGGCATGGCATTGGGCATCGCCGCAGGTTTCGGGTTTCTGGTGGGTATGCTGGGGGCACGCCGCTGAATGTTCGGTCCTGTCGAAAGCAAGGTCGCCCGCGTCGGCAAGAAGGCCGTGATCGGTTTGGGCGCGGGCCTCTGCCTCGGGGTTGGGGTGGCGTTTCTGACCGTCGCGGCCTGGCTGTTGCTGGTGGCTGTCGCTGACGCGCTGACGGCGGCTACCGTGATCGGCGTGACCTATCTCGGAGCGGGTCTGATCCTGCTCGGTGTCGTGCTGACCGGTGGCAACTCGGGTACAGATCGCACGGCGCACAACGCCGCGACCGGCCCCGAGCAAGGGGCTGCCGAAGTGCCGCCGCTGATGGCCGCTTTCCTGCATGGAATGAATGCAGGGGCACGCACCGCGAACCAGAACCGCTAGAGGCGAAACGCCGAAGCTGACCCTCAGCTTTGGCGTTTGCTATTCTGCCGCCTTGATCGGGGACTTCAGGATGAGCGCCTCTGTCGGGCGGTCATCTTCTTCCCAGATCAGTTCCGGCGCCTTGATGCGCCTGGCCTGTTTGCGCAGCGCCCAATCACGCGCAGCCCGACTGCTGCGTCCCATCGACAGCTTTGCCAAAAGCTGCGACAGCCACTGCACATAGGTCACAAACCAGACCCGCACGGCCAGCATCGAGGGCGTAAAGACCAGCGTCAGCATCGTGGCAATCCCCAGCCCGAAGACAACCGCCGTGGCCAGTTGTTTCCACCAGAGCGCCGTCGGGCTGTCGATCGAGTAGCCGCCATTCATGAAATCGAGGCTCAGGCCGAACATCATCGGCGCAAGCCCTGCCATCGTGGTGATGGTGGTCAGCAGCACGGGGCGGATGCGCGCCTCGGCGGTGCGGGTGATCGCCTCGGTGCGGGGCATGTATTTGGCATATTCCTGATAGGTATCGATCA
>CAZOMZ010000277.1:0-2726 GCA_964581065.1 uncultured Loktanella sp.
TGTCGAAACCACCCAGGGCTTCGATCTCGGCTTTCTCTTCTGCGCTCAGGTGCTTTTCGGCCAGTTTCTCCAACCAGTCCGCAGGGATATCGACGGCATTCAGGACCTGATCCACCGAGATATGCTCAAGCCCTTCAAACGTCGCGGCAAAAGCGCGGTCGAACTTGTCAAGATGGCGCTCGTCCTTGACCATGACGGTGCGGGCAAGAAAGTAGAAGGCCTCGACATCATAGGTGGCCAGACCGGCCTTCATCCCTTCCAGAAACGACAGGAATTCGCGCAGGGAAACGGGGACTCCGGCTTTGCGCAAATTGTCGAAGAAGGGCAGGAACATCGCCTAGAACATCGCCCGTTCGATGAAGATCAGCGTGAAAAGGCCGACCAGACCGAAGATGATCGCAAAGACGATGGCCCATTGCGCCATATCCTTGCCTTTGCCGCCCTTGGATTTGGCGCGGTAGGCCCCGAAAAGGGCGCCAAAAGCCATGCCTGCCAGTGGAAAGATCATGAGTTCACCTGTTCTACATCTGCGGTTCTTGCGGTGGTAGTGACGCGATTTCATTGAGGCGGGCGACAACCTCTTCGCGGCTGCCGAAGCCATAGAGCCCATATCCCAGACTGTCCAGCCGCAGCGCCATGCCTGCGTCGGTCTGCCCCTTGAGGTCCAGCGCCTCGGCTTGGAACATCATCAACAGCGACAAGAGCGCTGCATTCTCGTGGCGGCGGGCCTCGGGGATCGTGGCTTGCGTGATCGCGATCGTGGCGTCCGCGTCACCGGTGATCAGTGTGTAGGCGGCCAGTTGCATCGCGACAAAGGCGCGGTGGATGCGGGTGTTGGGATCTGCGCTGTAAAGGCGGCTTGCCGCGTTGAAAGCCTGCAGCGCCCGCGAAGGGTCGTTTTCGGTCTGCAGGCGGCCATAGGCGTAGTGTGCAAAGGCGGTGCGGTTGTCGTCCCAGTCGAGGGTCTCGGCAATCTCGATGGCACGCTGTGCCGAGATGCGCCTTGCACGGTCTGACCGGGCGTCCGACAGGGCGCGTTCCATCTCGGCTTTCCACAGCGGTGTGGTCGGCGGCTGGAAACGGGTCGGACGGGATTCACCTGCTGGGTTGAGGCGGCGCAGGATCGCGGGCAGGCGTGCCGCAACGGCCTCGCGGGTCATGCCGTTTTGCAACTCGGGCGCGTAGAAGACACGCAGCATCAGCATGTCAAAACCGGTCAGCACGGTATGAACGTTGTCGTCATTGAAGACGCTGTCAGGCAGACGGTAGAGATCGTTCAGCGGCCCCAGTGCCTGCGCCAGTTCTTCGTGCAGGCAGTCGCGGGTTTCCTGCGGCGTCACATCGAACGGAATAAAGATCGCCGCACGGTCGCGCCGCTCAAGCGTTGCCCAGTCCAGCCGCGGGCTGCCGCGGGCGGCCTGCAGTTCAGACCATGTCTGGACCCGCGGCACAACAAAGCAGGCGGCATTGGGGGCCAGTCGTTGCACAGCGCGGGTCGGGACGGACTGCACAACAATATTTGCCACCGGCGCGGAAGTCAGGCGGATGTTCAGACCCGCCTCTGCGCGCAGCCGCGCCAAAAGCTGGTCAAGATCCCTGCGCGCCTGCGGTGCAAGGGGGCCCGAGATGCGCACGGTGATCGGCCCCTCAAACCGCGTCAGCACGGGCAGAGGGCGTCCACTTTCCATCTGGAATGCCAGATCCAGAAAATCGCGGGCCATATCCGCGTTGGATCGCATTGCGGGTCCGGGGCTGCGTCCGGAAAACCCTTGTGCTGCCGGGAAGTCCAGCAGGACGGGTGTGACATCGGCACGCTCGGTCTGCGGAATTTCGGCACAGGCAGCCGCAAAGGCCAGGAACATCAGGATAAGGTATCTCATGCAGGCCTTTGATATTTCATAAAGTTTGTTGGCTTGGCGATCCGGTCATAAAGCTTGCGCGCAGTGGCATTGTCGTCTTGCGTCAGCCAGTAGACCGACGGAGAGCCGGCAGCATCGGCGGCGGCATAGACCGCCTCGATCAGCTGGCGGCCGACCCCCTGTCCGCGCACCGAAGGGTCCGCAAAGAGGTCCTGCAGGTAGCAGACGTTCTCGACCCGCCAGCAATGGCGATGGAAAAGAAAGTGGACAAGGCCAACCAGCCGCCCGTCCTGTTCGGCCACAAAAGCGCTGTAGTCCTGTGGATCGTCGCCGAGAAGGCGGGAAAAAGTGCTGTCATAGACGGCATCAGCCACGCTGGATTGGTAGAAAACCAGATAGTCATGCCAAAGCTTCCGCCATGCGGATTTGTCGTCGGGCCGCAGCGGGCGGATGATGGTCTCGGCTTTGGTCATTGGAAGCGGGCCCCTGTTGTCCTCAACCCAAACTAGCGGGTCGCAGGCAATGCGCCAGTCACTTCGTTGTGGGACAGGGGTTCAGCGCTGCCCCCGCGCCATGAAGGCCAGACGTTCAAAGAGATGCACGTCCTGTTCGTTCTTCAGCAAGGCCCCATGCAGCTTGGGCAGGGCGTTCGCGCCATCCCGCTTGAGATCTTCGGGCGACAGATCCTCGGCGAGAAGCAGTTTCAGCCAGTCCAGCACTTCGGAGGTTGACGGTTTCTTCTTCAGGCCCGCGGTGTCGCGCAATTCGTAGAATTGGGTAAGGGCGGTTGTCAGCAACGCTTCCTTGATGCCGGGGTGATGGACCTCGACGATCTTGCGCATTGTCTCGATGTCTGGAAAGCGGATG
>CAZOMZ010000278.1:0-2718 GCA_964581065.1 uncultured Loktanella sp.
GCGTTGCGCTGGCGGTTCTTCCGTCTGCATTTCCAGTATCTTTGCGCCTTTGATCGCCCAAGGGACTACGACTATTTCCAGATCACTGCCGGACCGCGGCTGCTGCGCGACCGCTATGCGGGGCGGGGTCCGTCGAAATCGCGGATCGACGTGCCCGTGTCCAAATACACATCGACCATATGACAGGACCGCTGCCCCCCAAGCCCGCCTCACGGCCGGAAAAGGTGTCGCTCTGGCGCTATATGCGGCTGTTCCGCCGCGATATCCTCTCGGCGCAGCCCGAGAAGCTGTATCGCGCGTGGATGGCCGAGTTTCAGACGCCGTTCTTCCGCAGCTATCTGGTGAACGACACCGACCTCCTTGATCTGGTGCTGCGCCAGCGCCCCGACGATTTTCCAAAGTCGGACCGCATCGGTGCAGGCTTGCAGCCGCTCTTGGGGCGCAGCGTGTTTCTGACCAATGGTGCCGATTGGAAGCGTCAGCGCCGCATCATCGATCCGGCATTCGAAGGGGGCAGGCTACGCGACACCTTTCCGGGGATTCTTGCAGCCGCCGATGCAGGCGCCAGCCGTCTGAGGACGTTGAACGGCGAACCGCAAGAAATCGAGGCGATTGCCAGCCACATCGCGGCGGACGTTATTTTCCGCACGCTCTTTTCTATTCCGATCGAGAACGAGACCGCACAAGAGGTCTTTGAGGCTTTCCGCGCCTATCAACGGACCCAACCGATTCTGAATCTCGCAGCCTTCATCCGAGGGCCTGCGTGGATGCCACGTTTTTTCCGGCCCGAGACAAAGCGCACCGCTACACACATCCGCCGGCTGATCACAAAGCTGACCGAAGATCGTTTGGCCCTGATCGCAGCAGGGCAGGCACCCGATGACCTCGCGACCAAGATCCTGACCACTCAAGATCCCGAAACGGGCGAGACCTTTTCCGCCGAGGAAATGGTCGATCAGGTCGCGATCTTCTTTCTTGCGGGTCATGAGACCAGCGCATCGGCACTGGCCTGGACGCTTTACCTTCTGGCGCTTTATCCCGACTGGCAGGACAAAGTGGCCGCGGAAGCAGCAAGTTATGACGGCAGCTTTGCTGCCTTGTCCAAGCTGAAACACACACGCGACGTGTTCCGCGAGGCCCTGCGGCTGTATCCACCAGTCCCGATGATGGTGCGCGAGACGGTGCAACCGGAAAGCTTTCGCAACCGCGCCGTCGCCAAGGGCGCGCAGATTGTCCTGTCGCCCTGGCACCTGCACCGGCACAACCGGATCTGGGACCGGCCCGACGCCTTTGATCCCGCACGCTGGCAGGACGCCAAGAGCAAGGCCGCTGCGCGTGAGGCCTACATGCCCTTCTCTGCCGGACCACGTGTGTGCACCGGCGCGGGCTTTGCCATGATCGAGGGTGTGGTCTTGTTGGCCCGTCTTTTGCGGGACTATCGGTTCACGCGGATTGAAGGACGCGATCCGGTGCCTGTCGCACATCTGACTGTCAGGGCGCGGGACGGCATATGGCTGACAATCTCGCCACGTGCCGATTCTCGTTTCTAATTCGTAAACAGTTGCGTGAAGCGTGTTTTGTAACGCTAAGTTAACAAAGGGTTTATTCGGGGGATATTTCTGCCCGAAAAGAAGGCGAAATCCCGCTTATTGTGATCAACCTTGGCGACGCAAGGGCCCGAACGGGGCGAAATCGTTCGAATGTGATTGGATTGCGCGCCATCGTTGTGCCACAAATAGTGTACCAAAGCCGAAAAGTGCAATTTCACTGATCCGGGGTAAACGATGACGATTTCGCTGCCAGGTTCCAAAAAACGCGGTCTTGCTGGGCTGCTGGGACGCAAAAAGTCACAGTCGGCTAAGCCGGCTGCGCAAAAGCAGCTTGATCCGGCACAGGTTGCCAAACTTTTTCAAAAAGGTGCCGAGGCACCTAAAGATTTGCAGCCAGCCAGATTGAATGCTGTCGAAATACAGGAGCGCGACAAACTGTCGACGCTGCGTGGCGCGCTTTATTCGCGCAAGCGCTAGTCCGAAAGGGCGCGCTCCAGAACAAAAAGACGAATGGCCGATGCAAGGCCGATGTCACCGCGCGCGTCGTCTATGCGCGCGGCCAGACCGTTGATGGTCTCGCCATCGGCGTCTGCGATCCGCTTGAATTCTTTCCAGAACAGATCCTCGAGCGACACGCTCGTCCTGTGACCGTGCAAGGTCAGTGACCGTTTGACGGGGCGGCGGTGGTTGCTCATCCGTCGTCCCGCTTGTGGGCATCCAGATGCGTGACTGCCTGCCGCGCGCGTGCCTGATCCAGTGACTTTTCGGCCTTGGTGCGGCCAAAGCGGACGGCATTCTCGTCCGCTTTGGCTTTCGCTTCGGCCTTGGCTTTGGCTTTGCGAACCTTGTTGAGGTTCACCGGCTTCACTTGGGCCCGATCATGTCTTCGGGCCGGACGACGCGCTCGAAGGTTTCTTCGTCCACAAACCCCAGCTTGATCGCCTCTTCCTTGAGGGTCGTGCCGTTCTTGTGGGCCGTCTTGGCAACAGTCGTCGCGTTGTCATAGCCGATGGTCGGGGCAAGTGCTGTCACCAGCATCAGCGATTCCCGCATCAACTGGTCAATCCGGCGTTCGTCCGCACGGATGCCCACGACGCAGTTGTCGGTGAAGGCACCACAGGCGTCGCCGATCAGCTGCATCGACTGCAGCACGTTATAGGCCATCATC
>CAZOMZ010000279.1:0-2717 GCA_964581065.1 uncultured Loktanella sp.
CCCCCTGCACTCGCAATACTCGTCGTCAGCAGCAGGGCGGCGCCCGCTGTCATTACATTTTTCATGTCCTCATCCCTGTCATGAATAGAAATCGTGCAGGAACACTACGGAGTGCCTATTGATTGGGTCAATTATTGACGCCACGTCACATTTTGCGCGCCGTCGTAGCGTCACAAAATTGCAATAACTCAGACAGAAGGTTTTTGATCTTGCGCGTTGGGCGCCGCTGTCCGCATCGCGAAAGTGATGTTGAGGTAATTTGCCGCAAAGATGAGGGCGGCACCCGCGAAGACCAGAACTTCCAGTGGCTCATCATAAAGCAGCATCCCCACGACTGCGATTGTCGGCAGACGGACAAAGTCGATTGGCATGACAACGCTCGCGGGCGCGATCTTGAGCGCATTGGTCAGGCAGTAGTGGGCCATCAGGCCCGCAAGCCCGATCAGGATCACCCAAGGCAGGGCGCTGGCGGAAGGCGTAGTTATGTCGCCATCAAAGCCCGCAAAGACCAGTCCGAAGACGGCCTGCATCGTTGTGAGGTAGAAAAGGATGGTTGTGATCGTCTCGGTCCGTGTCAGCAGGCGGGTCAGGATCGCGGTGAGCGCAAAGAAGAACGCGCAACTGGCGCCTGCAATCAGTCCGATGCTGATATTTGCGGGATCAGGGCGCGCTACAATCAGGATGCCGATGAACCCGATTGCGGCACTGATCAGCCCGACCGAGGTCAACCGCTCGCGCAGGATCAGTGGTGACAGCAGGATGACCCAGATCGGCGTGGTGAATTCCAGTGCAAAGACCTGTGCCAGCGGGATCATGGTGATGGCATAGAACCAGAGGTTCTGGCCCGCAAAGTGGCAGAGGTTGCGTGTCGCATGCAGCCCCAACCGGTTCCGCCCGATCTGCTGCAACGTCCCGGCATACCAGGCGACGGCCACGACCACGATAATGCCCGTCAGGCTGCGGAAGAGCATGATTTCAAAGGTATCAAGCTCGACGCTGACGGTGCGGCCAGCGATTGCCATCAATGTAAATGAGGTAATCGCGCCAATCATCCAAAGCGCGGCTTGCAGCGTGGTATTCATGGGTGCAGTTGTCACCGCTGCCCTCTGTTTGGCAAGGATATTCGTGCTAGTTTGTATGCTATGCGAAGGATCACATCATTCATTTTGGGCGCACTGGCGGCGGGGCAGGCCGCCGCTGACGATGGGTCGGCCGTCGCTGCGGCGGCTGATCGGTTGTTTGCGCGCATGCCGCCAGCTGTCACTGTAGCCCAGTTGCCAGGCACATGCGGGGCTGATGCGCGGGTGCATCCGCTGGTGGCCTATTGCACATCGCGCAATGTGATCCTTGTGGCAGAGGACGCGGAAGCCAACGCACAAAGGGACTATTTTCTGGCCCACGCCTATGGTCATGCGGTGCAGGTCCAGCACGGTGTCGCGGATGTGGCGCTTGGTGAGATTACGCGCCGCCCGACAGAAGAAACCATCCTGCGCGGCTATGTCGAACGGCAAGTGGACTGTATCGCCGGTGTGATCCTGAAGGCCTCGGGGCAGCCCATGCCCGATCTTCTGTCCCTTTTTGCGCAGGACCCGCTTGACCGGCCGCATTGGGGCCGCGACCCCTTGCGACGGGGGCCGCATCTTGACGTGCCGGTCGCGCAAAGGGCGCAGTGGCTGCAAAGCGGCTACCAGCAGGGCATCGCGGCATGTGCCGTGGGCGAGTTTCCGGCTGACCTGCTGATTGCCGCCATGAAAGGACCCTAGTCCAATCTACCGGATGGCAAATACCGTGCCCGACATGGCACGGACGGTATCAATCGGCGTGCCATAGGCATCGCTGAGTTTGAATCGCAGGTCGCGTAAGAGATCAAAGATCAGTTGCTCATCGCGCCTGACGTCGACCATCAATGCAGGAATTCTTGAAAGCGTCGCCTGCGCGCCAGAAAGAACAGCACTTTCAGAGCCTTGCACGTTGATCTTAAGAAAATCGGGAACCACGCCATGCCGGAAGACATAGTCATCCAGCCGCAGCGACAGCATCTTGCGTTCCACAATCCGCAGATGGCCCAGTTTCTGTTCCTGCACGGGGGGCTGGCGCGTGCGCAGAACACCATCGCTGTCCTTGACAAATCCGCGCTCGCCAATGGCACCGGCAAGTGCTGCTTTGATATGTAGTGTGTTCTGGAGGGGGGCGAGGTTCTCTGTCACAAAGCGGGCGTTGAGGCTGCGTGGCTCAAAAACATGGACACGCCCTTTCGGCCCGACCAACCCCGCCAGATACTGCGCAAGGTATCCGATGTGGCTGCCAGCCTCGATCACCGTGTCGCCGGCATGGACGAGCCGGCCGATCCGCCGCATGGTCGCGGCTTCGCGGGTCTTGCCGTAATACCAGTAGCCTTTGTGGGTGTAGCTGAGCAAATGCAGTGGCAGGCCCGTATAGGCATGGGTCACCGTAATCGGCTTGTCCAGCTTGCGCATTACCGGCAGGACGGCCGCACGCAAAAGACGGTTGGCCGCAATACTTTGGCGCAACGGGGGGATCGAAGTTCGCGCGGTTTCCATAATGCCCTCTGATTGATTTCAACGCATCATCAGAGGTTAAGGTTGAGAATTTGCTAAGCGCCGTTTTGCGGCCCTATTCCCACTCGATCGTTCCGGGAGGCTTGCTGGTGATGTCATAGGTGACGCGGTTGATCCCCTGCACCTCGTTGATGATCC
>CAZOMZ010000280.1:0-2707 GCA_964581065.1 uncultured Loktanella sp.
GGATGATCGAGGTATCAAGGCCACCGGAATAGGCCAGAACAACTTTCTTCGGAGCAGTCATGCGTGTTGCGCCTTTACGTGAATTGGTTTGCGCCCGCGCGATATCCGTTTTCTCCCGCAGGGGCAAGAACAGCAAGGCTGCGCGGCCAGAGATTGCTGGACAGGGATATGGCCGCTCATGCAGGTTTGCGGCTATGAAGATCACATCCGTCACAGCCACCCCGCTTCTGGTCCCCTACACCAAACCCTATTATTGGGCGCAGGGTGTCATTCATGGGGCAGAGGTCCTGCTTGTCACCGTCGAGACCGATACCGGCATCACGGGCTATGGTGAATCCATTGCCTCACCTGACGCTTTCGCAGTGGCGCGATTTCTCGAGAAAGCCGGTGCCATCTGCGTGGGACAAGACCCGTTTCAGAACGCAGGCCTGATGGAAAGTGCCTACCATAACCTGTTTCAGGCGCTGGGCACCTGTTCGGCCCCGCGGTTTGCGGGTCAGGTTCTGGCCGGACTGGAAATGGCGCTATGGGACGTGATGGGCAAATCGGTCCGAAGACCGGTTCATCAACTTCTGGGCGGCGCGGTCCGCGACGAGATCAGCTACTTCGGTTTTGCGATGGGCGAAACAGCATCAGAGGTTGCCGTGGACGCAGCCAATCTGGCCGCAACAGGGATCCGGACGATCTATCTCAAGGTCGGGCGCGGTGATGCACTGGACCTTGCCACAGTGCGCGCCGTCAGAGAGGCCATCGGCCCGGACCTGCGCCTGCGTGTTGATGCAAACGAGAAATGGTCGCCTGTCCGCGCCCGCCGGATGATCGGCGAAATGGCACGTCTCGGGGTCGAGATGGTCGAACAGCCCACACCCGCCGACAGCCTTGCGGCACTTGCAACGGTGCGCGCTGCCAGCCCTGTCGCAATCGGGGCGGATCAGGTCAATTTCACCCCCGAGGACGTTGCCGCCACGCTCGCCGCCAATGCGGCTGACCTGATTGTCCTCGGGCTGCACGAAACCGGCGGCATCACACGTTTCGTCAAAGCGGGCCGCATCGCCGAGGCAGCCGGCGTCGATATCTGCCTTCACGGGCTTTATGAGACCGGCATCACCACCTGTGCGGCCATGCAGGCTGGTGCGGTTCTGCCAAACCTTGATGATGCCAACCAATATATGAACCACTTTCTGGACTGGGATATTCTTCAGTCACCTGATCTGTCCCTGACAAACGGACGCCTGGCGTTGATCAACGGTCCCGGACTGGGGTTCACGCTCGACAAGGATGCCGTGGCAGAAGCCAGGACACTTTGGCAGAAAACACATGGCCCCCGATAGCGCAGACACTTGTTCTTGACCGCATCCGGCCTGCATGGTCGTCTGCGAACGACAATCCACGGCACAGGGATCCGCAATGGCATTTCAGATTATCCGCCACGCCTTTCGCATGGTTTTCGGCAATTTCGCTCAGGCGCTGCGGGTCTCGGTGGGGCCCTATCTGATCCTGATACTGGCTTTTGCATTCGCCTTTACACTGATCGCGGGCAGTGGCGGCTTTGTTGTGCCGTCATCACCAACGGGGATCGAAGAGGATCTCAGCCCCGCAGCCGTGCTTATGGTGCTTGTGATGGTGACCGTTACGCTCTTCGTCGTCGCGTGGGTTGCCGTCGCTTGGCACCGCTTCATCCTGCTTGAAGAGTATCCGGGCCTGTTGCCGCAGGTCTCTGGCAGGCCGATCTGGGCCTATGTTGGCCGGTCGATCATCTACGGGTTGTTGTTGGCGCTTGCTGCGCTGCCGCTGATCTTGTTGACGGCGCCCCTGTTGATCGCAGGTGCAGGCGTGATGAGCATCCTTGTCTTTGTCGGCATCACGGGTTTCATGACCTATCTTTGGTTGCGGATCGCGATTGCACTGCCATCGGTTGCCGTTGGCAATCCAATTCCGATGGGTGAGGCGTGGCGCGCCTCACGGGGTATGTCAGGCACGATCTTTGGTGTGGCTTTCCTGCTGATGGGGATCAACGGCCTTGCCACGGTTCTGACCGCCCAGGTCTCGGCGATCCTCCCGCTGGTCGGCTTTGTCCTTGATGTCGCGCTGCAGTGGACAATTCTGATGCTTGGCGTCAGCGTCCTGACCACCTTCTATGGGCATCTGATCGAAGGGCGCGATCTGCCGCAGTGACAGTGTCTGTCATTATTGGCCCGTAAATATCCCGGGGGAGACCCCGCAGGGGTCGGGGGCAGCGCCCCCTAAAGACCCGCTACCTGCGCCACAAAAGCGGCATCGCCATCGTTGTACAGTTCGGCCGCCGCCACCTCGGGTGTCATCCACAAGGGCAGATGTCCGGGTTCGGTTGCCGGTCCGTGCGGGCGGACGGGGCGGGCCAGATAGATATGGCAGAGCTTCTCGGCCCACATGTCATACTCCGGCATATAGGCAAAGCGGCGGAAGGTGCCCAATTTGCGCGGCGCAGCAATGCGCCAGCCTGTTTCTTCGAAGACCTCGCGGTGCAGTGCTGTCAACGGATGCTCGCCCGGATCGATGCCGCCACCCGGCAACTGGATCTCGAAATGCGGGTCGCCCTGATAGGTCAGCAGCAGCTTTCCGTCCAAAGGCAGAATCGCGTAAACACCCGGTCTCGCCTGATACCGCTGCCCGCTGACAGGCGTGTCGCCATACCGTCTGATCATAGCTTGCCCCCTTGGACGCCTGC
>CAZOMZ010000281.1:0-2687 GCA_964581065.1 uncultured Loktanella sp.
CCACCACGGATCACCTCGGCGATGTAAGCCGCCGAGAACATGGTGATCATGATGATAACACGCAGGATCAGGTCGAAGGTCGTGCCCGGTGGCAGGAAGTAGGCCAGAACCACGTTTGCGACGAACAGCAATGTGATCAGCGGCACGCCACGGATGAACTCGATGAAGACCACACAGATCCACTTGATAATCGGCATGCTCGACTGACGGCCCAGCGCGAGGACAATCCCCAGTGGCAGCGACAGCGACACACAGACCACGCCGAGGATCATGTTGAGCATAAAGCCCCCCATGTCGCGCGACTGCACGGCCTCGAGGAACGGTTCTTCCGGCGCAAGCGCGCCTGTCACGAAACCGCTGAGCCACCAGAAGATCATGGCTGCCAGAACGCCTCCGAAAAAGCCCATGGCAAAGCTGTCCTTCACATAGCGCGCATAGACCAGATATCCGGCCACCAATCCCAGAAGCGCAAAGAGCGGAACAAGGATCGTGCCACCCCAAATCAGCCAATAGGCGATGAAAGGATAGAGCGCGGTAAAGATCAAAAGCTTGCGTGGCAGATCAAAGAACATGACCGGCGCGGCTGCAAAGAACAGCAACACAAAGGCCGTGGCCGGACGCCAGTAATGCTCGGTCGGATAGCTGAAGCCAAACAGAAGCTGGTTCCAGCGTTCGGAGATAACCGAGAAACAAGCCCCCGTCGCGCCATCCAGAACTTCGCGGCATTCCGCCAGCGAGTCGGTGTTCCAGATACCATTCGCGATCCAAGGCAGCGCAAAGGCAACGAACTGGTAAATCACATAGAGCGCGACAAGCGTCAGGATGCTGTTCGGGATGTTCGAAAAGAGATTTTCGCGCATCCATTTGATGGCCCCACGCTCACCGACAGGTGGTGGCAGTTGAGGCAGTGTTTCCGTGCGCACGAAGGCGACAGCATGTGCATGTGTATCTGACATATCAGCGCTCCTTCAGCTTCACAGAGTTGTTGTAGACGTTCATCACCGCCGAGATCAGCAGCGAGATTGTCAGGTAGAACAACATCAACAGCAGGATGGCCTCAATCGCGCGACCGGTCTGGTTCAGCGTGATACCACCCAGTGTCGCGGTGACGTCCATATAGCCCACGGCAATCGCCAGAGAGCTGTTCTTGGTGATGTTGAGATACTGCGAGATCAGCGGCGGGATGATGACCCGCAGCGCCTGCGGCAGGATCACAAGGTTCATGATCCGTCCGGGACGCAGACCCAGCGAGGCGGCAGCCTCGGTCTGTCCCTTCGAGATCGCCTGAATACCGGCGCGAACGTTCTCCGCAATAAAGGCCCCCGTATAGATCGCCAAAGCAAACCACAGTGCAATCAGCGAGCCGCGTAACTGGATGCCTCCCTGGAAGTTGAAACCCTGCAGCGACGGATAGTCGAGCGTGATCGGGCGGCCCAGGATGAAGTAGACCAGAATGGTAGGGACAAAGAACAAGGCAATCGACGGCCAGAGCGTCGGCAGCAGCTGGCCCGTGTCATAGAGCTTCTTTGTGGCGTAGCGGCGGTAAGCCACAATCCCGATGATCGAGGCGATAAACACCGCAATCACGATCCAGCCACTGGCACCGTCCAGAACCGGCTTAGGGGTATAGACCCCGCGGTTGGTGAAGGCGAAGCTGTCAAAAAGCATCGATGCGTTGGGGTTCTCACCGCGGTAATCCCGTGGCGACGGCATGCTGACCGTCATGATCGAGAAGATGATAATGATCCAGATCAGCACAGGGATGTTGCGGAAGATTTCAACGTAGAAGGCCATCAGCTTGCGGATGACCCAGTTGTTGGAAAGACGCAGAACGCCCGCGATCACACCAAACACCGTTGCCGTGACACAAGCGAGGAACGCAACGATCAGTGTGTTGAGGATACCGACGGCGGCGGCCCGGAAGTGGGTCGACTGGCTGTCGTATTCGATCGGCCGCTGGTTGATGTCATACCCAGCAGGCTCGCCAAGGAACCCGAACGAGATGTTCAGGCCAGCGGCGGCAAGGTTGCGCACAAGGTTCATCCCCAGATACGCCATGAAGGCGATCAATAGGGCCAGTGCAATGAATTGGAAGGTATAAGATCGGTACCGCGTGTCGTTGATTAACATCGACAGGCGGAACGACCCCTGTGGTGGGTCTGTGACCGTCGTCATTATGGTTTCCCCGTTTCTGGACGCTTTGTTTTTTGCGGCTGGTTATCCAGCTCGTATGCGTCAGATTTTTTGGCCGTCTCTAGGTGAAAGGGCGCGGTCGTAACCGCGCCCTTAAGTCTTGGCCGTTCAGCTTAGCGGAACGGAGGTGTGTAGAGCAGACCACCGTCGGTCCACTGTGCGTTCAGACCGCGGGCCAGACCGATTGGGGTGTTCTCGCCGATGTTCTTTTCGAACAGTTCGCCGTAGTTACCACCAGCGGCGATTGCGTTCTTCGCCCAGTCAGCTTCCAGACCCAGCATCGCGCCCAGTTCACCTTCGGTGCCCAGCAGGCGGTTCACTTCTGGGTTGCCGGTTGGTGCAGCTGCCAGTTCTTCGATGTTGGCAGAAGTCACGCCCAGCTCTTCAGCAGCGATCAGTGCGTTCAGTGTCCAACGGACCACATCGCCCCAGTCGTTGTCGCCGTGACGTACCAGTGGGCCCAGAGGCTCTTTGGATACGATTTCAGGCAGCAG
>CAZOMZ010000282.1:0-2669 GCA_964581065.1 uncultured Loktanella sp.
CCGTTGATGTGCTGACCGATCTGGTGCGCAGCTACACCAGTCAGGCGGCATCGGTCGTGCCACAGTTCCTGCAGGCCAGTTTCGAGATGCTCCGCGAAGGGCAATCGAAGGCGATGGAAAGCATGGGCAAGGCCAATCCGATGGCTGCGATGCCCGGTTTTGAAGCCATGCGTGCGCAGCAGGAAGCCTTCTTCAAGGCGATGACCGGAGGCATGATGCCACCCAAGAAGGACAGCGACGCCGAGGCGGACGACGATCTTGGGGCGATCAAGAACCAGTTGGCCGAGCTGCAGGAAAAGCTGTCAAAGATGGGCAAGTAGGGCAGGGACGTCTGGCAGATTGTCCGGCACGAATTTGGGTGAATACCCCCCCCATGGGATTTCTAGAAATCCCATTAGCGCGACAGTTGTGAAAATTGCGTTAGCAGACGACCTCGATCTGGCCGCTGTCGCAAACAATCACGAAATGATGCGGTGTGCGGATCAGGCGGAAGTGTCGCCGCCGCACTTCAGCGACAAATGCGGATACGCCGACCTCGCGTTCGATGTCGACGATCTGCCGCCGGATGACGCCACCGGTCCGCGCAGCCTGACAGTGGAACACCTGTTCCAGCCAGTCCTGACCGTAGGGGCGAAGTTGGGCAACTTGTGTCATGCCCCACTCATCGCGTGTCATGGTTAAGATGGCGTAAATCAGACCCCGAGCCGGTCACGCAGCGCAAACCACGTCATGGCCAGTCTCAGGATCGGACCGCGCAAGGCCGTGCCACCGGGAAAGCTCGGCACATCAAAGGCAGAAAGCGTCTCGAACCGCGCCACCTGACCGGCGACCGCCTCTGCCATGACCTTGCCTGCAAGACCCGAAAGCGCGACGCCAACACCCGAATAGCCACCCGCTGACACGACATTCGGCGCAACGCGCATCACGCAAGGCAGTTTGCTGGCCGTTATCCCCAGCGTCCCACCCCAAGCGTAGTCAATGTCTACGCCCGCGATCTGCGGGAACATCTGCGCGATCCGCTCGCCCATGAAACTGCCGATATCCTTGGGGAAACCGATACCGTAACCCGGCCTGCCGCCAAAAAGCAGGCGGCCATCCTCGGAGAGCCGGTAATAGTTCAGCACGAATTTGCTGTCGCTCACCGCAATATCCTGCGCCAGAACAGTTGCTGCGCGTTCGCCCAAGGGGGCGGTCGCGGCAATGTAGCTGTTCACCGGCAGGATCTTGGCCGAAACCTTGCGGTCGAGGTTTGTCAGATAGCCGTTGCCCGCCAGAATGACATGGCCCGCATTCACTCTGGCCTGGCCTGTGCGTACCTCGACCTGCGTGCCGTGGGCCAGATAATGCACTTCAGAGCGTTCAAAGATTTGAGCGCCCGCCGCTTCGGCAAGCCGCGCGAGGGCCAGCAAATAGCGCAGCGGATGGATGTGCCCTGCGCCTTTGTCCAGATGGCCGCCAAAGTAGTCGTCGGTCTGGATGATTTCGCGCATTTCACTGCGGTCGAGAAGCTGGATGTCTTCGTAGCCATAGGCCGATTGCAGGAAAGCCGCGTTGCGGTGGAGCTCGTCCATTTCGCCGGGTTTGGTCGCGGCCTCGGCTATGCCCGGACGGAAACGGGCCTCGGGGACCTCGTTGGCGCAGATGGAGCGCACGTCTGCCTTGGCCTCTTGGGTCAATGCCCAGACCGCGCGGGCCTGATCGGTGCCATAGCGTTCTGCCAGTTCGCGCTGGGGCATATTGTAGCCGCTCCAGACCTGTCCGCCATTGCGGGCAGAGGCACCAAAGCCGACGCGATGGGCGTCGAGCACGATGACAGACAGACCCTTGGCCGCCAGATGGCGCGCCGCAGACAACCCCGTAAATCCCGCGCCCACGATGCAGACATCCGCCTTGTGCAGGCCTTTCAGTGAAGGGCGCTCTGGCGGCAGGGTGGCCGTTGCCAGATACCAGCTGTCCGGCAACTGACCGGGACGTTCGTTGCGATAAAGCGGATGCGCCATCAGACGTTCAGCAGCAGGTGTTCACGCTCCCACGGGCTGATGACTTGCAGGAATTCGGTATATTCCGCGCGTTTGACGATCGAATAGACGCGCGCAAAATCCTCGCCCAGCACTTTGTGCATCTCGGTCGCCTCGTCAAAGAGATCAAGCGCGGTCCAGAGTGACTCGGCCACTTCGGCCTCGCTGTCAGAGGCCTCGCCGCGCCAGCGCTTGTCGGGGCGGATCTCGTTCATCATGCCCAGATAACCGCTCGCCAGTGAGGCCGCGATGCAGAGATAGGGGTTGCAGTCCATGCCCGGCAGGCGGTTTTCGATCCGCCGTGCTTCGGGCGTTGAGACAGGAATACGGATGCCGGTTGTGCGGTTGTCCCGTCCCCATTCGAGATTCACAGGCGCAGCCTCGCCCGGCACGTAGCGGCGGTAGCTGTTCACATAGGGCGCCATCAGGGCCATCGCGCTGGGCAGGTGCTCTTGCAGACCGCCGATGAAGTGGAAGAAGGCGTCTGTCTCTCCGCCCTGAGGTCCGGTGAAGATATTGCGCCCGTCTGCATCGATAATCGAATGATGGACATGCATCGCCGACCCCGGCTCACCCTCGATCGGCTTTGCCATGAACGTGGCAAAGCAGTCATGCTTCAGCGCGGCCTCACGGATCAGCCGCTTGAAGTAG
>CAZOMZ010000283.1:0-2666 GCA_964581065.1 uncultured Loktanella sp.
TTGTCGGCCCGCATCTATTCGACAATGTGACCAAAGACATGGACATCTACCGCAAGGAGATCTTCGGTCCGGTTCTGTCGACTGTGCGCGCCAAAACCTATGAAGAGGCCATCGGCCTTGCGCTTGACCACGAATATGGCAATGGCACCGCTATCTTTACCCGTGACGGCGACACGGCCCGCGATTTCGCAGCGCGCATCAACATCGGGATGGTCGGGATCAACGTGCCGATCCCCGTGCCTTTGGCCTATCACACCTTCGGCGGCTGGAAGAAATCGGTCTTCGGAGACCTCAACCAGCACGGACCGGACGCCTTCAAGTTCTACACGCGGACCAAGACTGTCACCGCCCGCTGGCCCTCCGGTATCAAGGAAGGCGGCGAGTTCTCGATCCCTGTGATGGAGTAATCGGCCAGCGGCGCTCGCCTGTCTGACATTGCATCAGTCGTTCTCTGGGTCCCCATAGAGACGACTGGTGCCTTTCCGGACCGCCATAATGCGACCAGAGGCAACCGCCAAAACCCGCGTTGCATTTGCAATGCTTTCGCCCCGTGTGAATGGCGCACGCAGCAGCAGGAACAAGCTGCGCAAGACCGCGCGCGGAAGGGGCATGATCGCATCCTTCCATGTTGGTGGAGGTTCGGAGTATTGCAGCAGATTGGACGTCTGATACCTCATGCGCTTGAAAAGATAGAGCAATGTCAGCCGGTCCGGCGACCAGATTTCGAATGCACGGGCATCTGATGCCCAACCAGTCACCCCGCCAGCGCGGACAAAGTCGCTGTAAAATACTTGGTCGGATCCGCCCGTATGGCGCAAACGCTCGTCAAATCTGACGCCCAGCTCCCGTTGTCTGTCCAGACGGATCATCCAGTTGTTGGTGTGGATGTGCACTGTCTTTTCCTGATCTGTAAAGGCGGTCCGGGAACGGAACGCATCATACCTGTGCAGGCTATCTCGAAAGGATTTGAAGACGATCTCATTCTGCCAACTGAATGTTGCGCCCTCCGCCTTCTGAAAGCTGCGTGGCCCACCAACGAGATCCAGACCACGCAAAGTCATCGATGCAAATAGCATCAACAGCCAATCGGGATGAACGACCTCATCATCGTCAACGAAGGTAAGGAAATCAAAGCCATCTTCATTTGCGATATCCAAGACCCTGTTTCGGGCGATCGGAATGCCCAGCTCGGGCTCAAGCCTGTGACGGATTGGAAATGGAAAGGTCTTCTGCAACTCTGCGATAACATCGGCAAGCCGGGTCTCGTCATCGTTCTCGACAACGATCACCTCACATGCTGCATCCTTCGGAATGCGGATCGCGGCGAAACTCTGCAGCAGTCTTTGCAATCCGTCCGGTCGCCGCCGCGTGATGACGCCAAGCGCGATGCGGTTGATTCTTGCTTGCATCCCCGCCCCCTAATCGTTGACTGATGTCTTCAAGCGCTCCATTCCTTGCGACAAACGGGGCGTGACCACGCCCGAACTGGCACAATTCAGATGGGAACCTCACATGGACTTTGCATTAAGTGAAGAGCAAACCGCCATCTACGACATGGCCCTATCCTTCGGCAGAGACCACATCGCGCCACACGCCCGCGACTGGGAGGCCGCTGGGACCATCCCACGCACACTCTGGCCGCAATTGGCGGAATTGGGCTTTGGCGGGCTTTATGTGTCGGAAGACTACGGCGGCGCGGATCTGTCACGCCTTGATGCAACCCTTGTTTTCGAGGCGCTGTCGCAAAGCTGCGCCTCTGTCGCAGCCTTCCTGTCGATCCACAATATGTGTGCCCGTATGATCGAAAGCTACGGCAGTGAGGCGTTAAAGGACCGTCTTTTGCCCAAAGCCGTCAGCATGGAGACCTTTCTGGCCTACTGCCTGACCGAGCCGGCATCAGGGTCTGATGCCGCCGCACTCAAGACCCGCGCCACACGGACAGACGACGGCTATGCCCTGACCGGCACCAAGGCCTTTATCTCGGGTGGTGGCTACGCCGATGCCTATATCGTCATGGCCCGCACCGGCGACGACAGCCCGAAAGGGATCAGCGCCATTGTGCTGGAAAACGGCACGCCGGGCCTGACGTTTGGCGGGCTCGAAGCCAAGATGGGCTGGAAATCGCAACCCACCCGACAAGTGCAGATGGATGGTGCAATGGCACCTGCAGAAAACCTTCTGGGCGACGAAGGGCGCGGATTTGCCTATGCCATGGCGGGCCTTGACGGAGGGCGCTTGAATATCGCGGCCTGTTCACTGGGGGCTGCACAATCTGCATTGGACCAGACCCTGTCCTATATGTCCGAACGGCACGCTTTCGGCAAAAGCATCGACCAGTTTCAGGCACTGCAGTTCCGCCTCGCCGATATGGAAATCGCCCTGCAATCGGTGCGCACGTTCCTGCGGCAGGCGGCATGGAAGCTGGACACGGGCGCACCCGATGCCACAAAATTCTGCGCGATGGCCAAGAAACTCTGCACCGAAACCGGCAGCATGGTAGCTGACGGTTGCTTGCAACTGCACGGTGGCTACGGCTATCTCGCCGACTACGGGATCGAGAAAATCGTGCGCGACCTGCGCGTCCACCAGATCCTTGAAGGCACCAACGAAATCATGCGCGTCATCACTGCACGGAGCCTGATCGGCAAATGAGCGATATCCTGATC
>CAZOMZ010000284.1:0-2650 GCA_964581065.1 uncultured Loktanella sp.
AGGTCACGCTCGGGGCCCTTGCGCAGGCGCCCCACAGCGCAGATTTGCACGCGCATCAGCGCGCGGCGGCAACCCCGGGCTGCCACATCTTTTCAAGCTGGTAGAACTCGCGCACTTCCGGACGGAAGATATGCACGATCACATCACCTGTATCGATCAGCACCCAGTCTCCGGCGTCCTTGCCTTCGGTCTTGGAGATGATGCCGAAGTCCTGCTTGATCCGATCAGCCAGCTTCTCGGCCATCGCAGTTACCTGACGCGTCGAACGGCCCGAGGCAATGACCATGTAGTCACCCATTTCGGACCGGCCGCGCAGATTGATCTGCACGATGTCTTCGCCCTTGTCGTCGTCGAGTGATTTCAGGATGGCCGCCAGCAGCGCATCGCTTGCGGCGGTTTGTGAGGCGCTCATGCGTTTCGCCCCTGCATTGGCTGATCGTTCAGCCGCTGAAGAAAGAGACAGTTCATTGTCCTCCTGCAAGCGCGCCGTCCCGGCCCCGGCGCTGGGCATACCTCGAAAGTAGCAATCAGCGGTGCGTATTTCAACAAATCGCTGCGTCGCGACGGCCCAAGTCGCGGATTCGCGCGGAAGGTGCAATGATTTTTTGCATTCAATGTCCTAGCGGCGTGGATCGATGAAGACCTTTCCGTCAGGGATACTCAGCGCGCCCGGCAGCCGTGTCATGGCGTCGGAAAGCCCCACAACCTCGGCCACATCTGTCGTCCATTGACCTGTGACGAACCGTTCCTGAATCTCGACAAAGGCTGCGCGCACGCGGTCCGGACCCACTTGCTTGATCCAGCGTGTCAGCCAGAAGCCCTCGATCTTCTTGTTCATGAAGATCATCTGCCCCAGTTCGGTCAGCTTTGGCGCTTCGGTGGCCAGCTTGCCGTAGTTCACCCAAGTCGCATGGCGTGGCATGGCGAAGAAGAGATCGGCAGTGAACTGATCGCCGACGGCATCAAGAAGGATAGCCGGCGGGACGTTGCGAAAAGTCGCTTTGGCCTGTGTCAGCGCATCAGGGTCAGCCGAGACGATCACACTGGCAGCACCCAGCTCCTTCAGCGCCGCTGCTTGTTCTGCCCGTCTGACAACAGCGATCGGGGCGACGCCGTTGTCCTTGCCCAGCGCGATCAGGTATTTGCCCAGTTGGGATCCGGCGGCATTCAGCACAAAGCTTTCCGCGCGGCTTTCCTTGACCAGATCGAACATGGCAATTGCGGTCAGCGGATTGACCAACTGACCTGCTGCGGCAACTTCGGGCAGATCAGGGCGACAAGGCACAAGTTGCGCCGCGTCGGTCAGCGCATACTCGGCCCATGCGCCCGAGGCCGTCGCAAAAAAGCTTGCGCGATGGCCAAGAAGCGGGGTCTCTCCTGCCACGACTTCGCCCACCGCCTCAAACCCTGCAGGCACGCCTCTGACGCGGGGTTGGCCGTATTCACCTTTGATGAAATGGATATCGGACGGGTTTACCGCCGCGAGATGGACCTTGACCAAAGCCTGCCCTTTGCCGACCGGCGGCACCGGAAGGGTCTGTTGTTCCAGAAACGGTGTCAGGTCGTCGATTTCAGGGCCTGTCTGTGTGCCAGAATAGCCTTCGTTCTGCAGCACAAGGCCCGTCATCTCGGTCGGAATGCTCATGTTTTCATCCTACAGATCAAATGTGGCAAAGACGGGTGCGTGGTCGCTGGGCTGTTCCCATCCGCGCACATGACGCAAGATGCGGCTGGAGTGTGCGGCGTTCTGGATGTCAGGTGTGGCCCAGATGTGATCAAGACGGCGGCCCTTGTCGGCACTGTCCCAATCCTTGGCGCGGTAGGACCACCAGCTGTAAAGCCGCCCGTCGGGAATGTCGTTGCGGGTCACGTCAGCCCACTTGCCCGCGTCCATGACCTCTGCAAAATGTTCGACCTCGATCGGCGTATGGCTGACAACTTTCAGAAGTTTCTTGTGGTCCCAGACGTCATCTTCGCGCGGGGCAATATTCAGATCACCCACCAGAATGGACTTCTGCGGCTTTTCACCGTGGAAGGCATCCCGCATCTCGGTGAGGTAGTCGAGCTTCTGGCCGAACTTCTCGTTCACGGATCTGTCGGCCACATCGCCACCGGCAGGGATGTAATGATTGTGGATCGTCACCCCGTTTTCCAGCCGCGCGGCGACATGGCGTGCATGGCCGAGGCTGGCAAAATCCTCGGCCCCTGCCTCGACTATCGGCAGTTTCGAAATGATTGCCACACCGTTGTAGCCCTTCTGCCCGCGCGCCACCATATAGCCGTAGCCAAGGTCCTCGAAGACCTCGACAGGGATCTTGTCGACGGGGCTTTTGCATTCCTGTAGGCAAAGAATATCCGGCGCTTCTTCTTGCAGGAGCTTTGCGACGATCCCGGCGCGCAGGCGCACGGAGTTGATGTTCCAAGTGGCTAGGGTAAAGGACATTGGGTCTTCCGGTTGGTGTTCAGAGTAGCGCGGCAGTCGGGCGGACACCGGCGACATCAAGGCCACGCCGGTTGCGCAGCGAAGCATACATATGAGCCTTGGTCGCCGGATGTGCAGGGTCCAGCACGCCAAGTTTGACAAGGATCGCGGCGATGGCGGCGTTGCTGGCGCGGGTCGCGCCATCGGTGATCTTGAGAGCAACACCCA
>CAZOMZ010000285.1:0-2650 GCA_964581065.1 uncultured Loktanella sp.
CCAACCCGCAGGGCGCTGTGGCGGATGAGGCCTATTGGCGCGATCTGATCACACTGGCCGAAAAGCATGATTTCATCATCTTCGCCGATGAGTGCTATTCCGAGATTTACCGCGAAACCCCACCACCCGGTGCGCTGGAAGTGGCGACCAAAATGGGCGCCGACCCCGAGCGTGTGCTGATCTTCCATTCGCTCTCGAAACGTTCGAACCTGCCGGGGTTGCGGTCGGGTTTCTGCGCTGGCGGACCGGAGTCGATCAAACGGCTGCGGCTCTTGCGCGCTTTTGCGGGCGCACCGCTGCCCGAGCCGCTGCAGGCCGTGGCAACTGCTGCATGGAATGACGAGGCGCATGTGGTCGAGAACCGCGCGCTCTATCACCGCAAATACGAAATCGCCGACGATATTCTGGGCCATGTCGATGGCTACCAGTCCCCGCAGGCGGGGTTCTTTCTCTGGCTGCCCGTGGACAACGGAGAAGAGGCGGCGGTGCAGCTCTGGCAGGAGACCGGCGTGCGCACATTGCCGGGGGCCTATCTGTCTCAGGTGCAGGACGGGCTGAACCCCGGTGAAAAATACATTCGGGTCGCCATGGTGGCCCCAACACAAGAAATGCAGCGTGGGTTAACCCTGATCCGCGACTGTCTGTATGGTTGAGGAACGAGAACATGGCATCTTACCAGTCCCGCAGACGTGATCCGCTTCTGGACAGCACCACACAAGCCGCGCTGGAGAAACGCAGCCGCGAGCTGCTGGGTCTCGGGCTGATTGGTCTGGGCCTTCTGGTGGCGGTGATGATCGGCACCTATTCGCCCGATGATCCAAGCTGGATCTCGGCCACGGATGCACCCGTGCAGAACTGGTTGGGCTATTTCGGCGCCTCGCTTGCGGCACCGCTGATCATGATTGTGGGCACCGGTATCTGGGTTCTGCCGCTGGTCCTGCTTGCATGGGGTTTGCGCTTTGTGATGCACCACGGGCAGGAACGTGCGCTGGGGCGGATGCTGTTTGTCGCGCTGGCCATTGTTGTTGCACCGCTTCATGCCGCGACCCTGACACCGCCTGTGGACTGGCCTGCGAACTTTGGTCTCGGCGGCCTGTTTGGCGATACCGTGCTGGGCGTCCTGCTGACCATTCTTCCGGTCAGCGCCGCTTTCGGCGTCAAGCTCTTGTCGTTGATCACAGGCGTCGGTCTGGTCGCCCTGCTGGCCTTTGCGCTGGGCTTTACCCGCGCCGAATTGAAGGTTGCGGGCCGTTTTGCCTTTCTGGGCACCGTGATGCTCTATTCCATGCTGCTGCGCGCACTGGGGCAGGGGGCCGCACTTTCGGCACAGGCGGCCAAGGGCATCAACACCACCGTGCAGGCGCGCCGTGCGCAATTTGCTGCAACCTCGCAAGATGCCGAGGATGAGGATGACGTGGTAGACCACTTCCGCGTCCTGCCAGTGCAAAGCGACCCTGTGCAATCCCGTGCTACCGCAGTCGTGCGCCCGACGCAGACAATGCCGCGCTCTGAACCACGGCTGACCGCAAGCACCCCCGCACCGGTCGCCGCCGAGCGTGCGCCATTGACTGCCCCCCTGCGCGCGCCCGTTGTGGGCGACACGCAGCCCGGCGGTTTCCTTGCCAGTCTGCTCAAGCGCAATGACCCGATGCCCGAGCCAGAGCTGGTCACCCCCGAGCCGCGCTTTTCCGGCGAGGTTGCAGGCAGCGACAGCGACCGTGTGAAATCCCGCATCGCCGATGCCATCGCGAACCGCCAGCCCAAGCCGTCGCCCACTGGCGTGCGGATCGAACCTTCGCTGACCGCAGGCCGCGGTCCCAAGCCGCTGGTCTTTTCCAATCTGGAAGAAGACACCTCGGCTGATGAGGAACTGATGGAATTCCCTGTGGAGCCACCGGTCATGGCAACGCCGCATATGCCGATCCCCGAGGTCGAGGTTCCACCTGTGCAAGAAGCCTATGTCGCGCCTGAACCCCAGCCGCGCACGGTTGTCCAGCACCCGCCAAAGCGTGTACCGCAACCCTCACGTCAGGCCCGCGCCGAAGCGCAGCCCGGCCTGAAGTTCGAGGACAAATACAGCGGCTACGAACGCCCTGCGCTCAGCCTGCTGACCAACCCGATCGAGATCACCCGCCATCACCTCAGCGACGAGGCGCTTGAGGCCAATGCCCGCATGCTGGAAAGCGTGTTGGACGACTACGGCGTCAAGGGCGAGATCGTCAGCGTGCGCCCCGGTCCTGTGGTTACGATGTACGAGCTGGAACCCGCACCGGGCCTCAAGGCATCTCGCGTGATTGGCCTGTCGGACGATATCGCACGGTCCATGTCGGCCCTGTCGGCCCGTGTCTCCACCGTGCCGGGCCGGTCCGTCATCGGGATCGAACTGCCCAACGAGAACCGCGAAAAGGTGGTGCTGCGCGAAATCCTGAGCCACCGCGACTTTGGTGACGGCAACCAGAAGCTGCCATTGGCCTTGGGCAAGGATATCGGGGGTGAGCCGATCATCGCCAACCTTGCCAAGATGCCCCACCTGCTGATCGCGGGGACCACGGGGTCCGGTAAGTCCGTCGCAATCAACACGATGATCCTGTCACTGCTCTACAAGCTGAGCCCCGAAGAATGCCGGATGATCATGATTGATCCCAAGATG
>CAZOMZ010000286.1:0-2638 GCA_964581065.1 uncultured Loktanella sp.
TGGGACGACCAGCCGCAAGATCAAGGAAATGATCCTCGATGCCGGCGCTGCCGAGGTGCATTTCCGCATCGCCTCGCCGCCGACCGCCTGGCCGTGCTTTTACGGTGTGGATACGCCGCAGCGCGAAAAGCTGCTGGCCGCAACCATGTCCGAAGATGAAATGCGCGAGCATCTGGGCGTCGACAGTCTCAAATTCATCTCGCTGGACGGGCTCTATCGCGCCGTGGGCGAGGCAAAGGGCCGCGACAAGGATGCGCCCGCCTATTGTGACGCCTGTTTCTCGGGCGAATATCCGGTGGCGCCATCCGACATGATCGAACAAGGCTTTCAGGCGCGCACAGCAGCGGAATAACCCATGACCACGGTCATCCACCACAACCCCGCCTGTGGTACGTCGCGCAACGTTCTGGCGCTGATCCGCGCCAGTGGCACCGAACCTGTGGTCATCGAATACCTCAAGACGGGCTGGACCCGTCCGCAGCTGGAGGGTCTTTTCGCAGCCGCAGGACTGACGGCCCGCGATGCCCTGCGCGTTGCAAAATCTCCGGCCGAGGAACTGGGCCTGACCGACCCTGCTGTCGGTGAAGACGTCTTGCTGGATGCGATGGTTGCGCATCCGGTGCTCGTCAATCGGCCCATTGTCTGCACGCCAAAGGGTGTCGCGCTCTGCCGTCCGTCAGAAGCTGTCCTGCCTTTGCTGGAGATTCCGCTGGCGGCACCCTTCACCAAAGAAGACGGCGGCATCATCGCGCCACTTTGACCTTGGCCGGTCAAGAATTCGTGTGACGTCAGGTTTCCCTGTTCGGGCGCCTTCACACTTTGCGCGGCCTCTGACATAAGCCCGCAAAACAAATATCGACGCAGTATTCTAATGGCAGAAACAGACAACAGCCTCGCGGCGACCGCCGCGACACTTGATGGTGTGCTTGACCTGCGGGCCTTGCAGCTTTTGGGCGTGATGGAAGCCCATGACGGGCTTGCGGCATTGCTGCGCTCGCCGCGTGGGCAGATCGCGCGGCTGCAGGTTGGCGACGAGGCCTTTGGCATCCGGATCACAGCGATCGGCGCGGATCGCATCACCGTCACCGACAGTCGCGGCCAGTCAGGTGCATTGGTCCTGCCGCAAGGCTGACATTGCCAAGACCACTTGACCTTGGCGGCACTTCGGCACATGACGCGGCCATGACACAGACAGCATTGATCACCGGCGCATCACGCGGCCTCGGCGCAGCCCTTGCCAAGGCGCTTGCCCCGACCCATCACATCATCGCGGTCAGCAAGACCGTCGGCGCACTTGAAGAACTGGACGACGCGATCCAGGCAGAGGGTGGTCAGGCGACGTTGGCGCCGATGGATATCACTGTTGATGCAGCCATGCAGCAGCTATGCCGCGGGATCTATGACCGCTGGGGCAAACTGGATCTGTGGGTTCATACAGCCGTGCATGCGGCCCCTCTGGCCCCGGCCGGACATCTGGCCCCAAAGGATCTAGCGAAATCGCTTTCCGTCAATGTCGAGGCGACCGCACGGATGATCGCCTATGTCAGCCCTCTCTTGGGTGCGGAAGGCCACGCTGTCTTCTTTGACGACCCGCGCGGGGGCGAACAGTTCTATGGCGCCTATGGGGCGACCAAGGCGGCCCAGACCGCCCTCGCCCGCAGCTGGCAAGCCGAGAGCGTGAATACCGGACCCAAAGTCAGCATCCTGCATCCGGCGCCAATGCCGACAAGCACCCGCGCAAGGTTCTATCCCGGCGAAGACCGCAATCAACTGACCAGTACAGCCGATGAGGCCGCACGGCTATTGCCCATGATCCTGGGCGAGAGCACTTAGCGAATTCTTCACAGGTCGCAGGCATCAGATTTCTAGAAATCTGATCGCAACCGCCTCAAACCGTTGCAGCGGCACCGCGCTTGCCGCTTTGTGCACCCACAGAAGCTTGCTGCGGCCCCGAGGCTGACTTAGGAACAACATGTCTGCATAGGGGGTCTCATGCGCATTCTCATCACCAATGACGATGGTATCAACGCGCCCGGCCTGCAGGTCCTGACCGATATCGCACATGATGTAGCTGGCCCCGATGGCGAGGTCTGGACCGTTGCCCCTGCCTTTGAACAATCCGGCGTCGGGCACTGCATCAGCTACACGCATCCAACAATGATTGCAGAGCTTGGCCCGCGCCGCTTTGCCGCCGAGGGCTCGCCCGCTGACTGCGTTATTGCAGGCCTCTACCACGTGCTGAAGGACACACCGCCAAATCTGATCCTCTCCGGCGTGAACCGTGGAAACAATGCAGCCGAGAATACGCTCTATTCCGGCACCATCGGCGCCTGCATCGAAGGGGCGCTGCAAGGGGTGCGGTCCATCGCGCTGTCGCAATTCTACGGCCCCGAAAACGCCCATCTCGACAATCCGTTCGAGGCCGCGGCCGTGCACGGGGCGGCAACTGTGCGCGCGCTCTTGGACGAAAGCCTCTGGGATGACGAAGACTACATCCCCTTCTACAACGTGAATTTTCCCCCTGTCCCTGCGACAGCGGTCAAAGGCATGCAGGCCACAACCCAAGGCTTCCGCCTGAACACCCGTTTTCGTGCCGAGGCGCAAACATCGCCGACGGGGCGGCAGTTCCTCTGGGTGC
>CAZOMZ010000287.1:0-384 GCA_964581065.1 uncultured Loktanella sp.
GTGGTTTCGATATGGGCCTGCCGGTTGGCGGTATTGTCGAACTGGTTGGCCCAGACCGCGCCGTTCGGCTCGGTCTTGTTGAGGGCCGCCGCCAGACGCGCCGAGTATTTCACATAGTTGTTGGGGTTGGCGTAAGGCACCGCCGGAACTTCGACCAGATGCGCGCCCGCCACGCGCAACATGTCCTTCTTTTCCTGACTTTGGGTTTCGGGAATGACGATGACGGTTTTGAAACCCATTGAGGCACCAACCAGCGCCAGACCGATCCCAGTATTGCCGGCTGTGCCTTCGACAATCGTCCCGCCGGGCTCGAGGTCACCACGGGCAATCGCGTCCTTGATCATGTAGAGTGCCGCACGATCCTTGACCGACTGGCCCGGATTG
>CAZOMZ010000287.1:394-2635 GCA_964581065.1 uncultured Loktanella sp.
CTCGGCCTTGCCCAGAATGGTGCAGCCTGTCGCTTCGGAGGCCGCACGCAGTTTGATCAATGGCGTGTTGCCGACAGCCGCCGCCAGATCGTTTCGAATTGTCATGCCTCGTCCCCTTGTTTGGTCTCTTACAGGTGTATGGTCCGCATGGGTCAAACTCAAGGTGCGCCGCCGCGCAAATCCTCTGCGGAGCGGCGCAAACTGTCGCGATGTCGCAGCAGCCAGTAGATCAGATGCAGCGCCGGCGCCGTGGCGATCTCGCCACTGTCAACCAGCGCGAGTGCCTCGTCGAAAGACATCGGATGCAGACGCAAATCCTCGCCCTCTTCCGGCAGGCCACCCAGATAGGGTGTATCTTGCGGCAAGTCGCAAAGCCCTACGAAAGTGTAAAAGTAATCCGTCGCATTGCCGGGCGTGATGTAGAAACTGCCCGCCGGATGCAGCGTGATACCGACAAGGCCCGCCTCTTCCTCTGCCTCGCGCTGCGCCGTCTGCGCGGGCGTTTCGCGGGCATCAATGATGCCGGCCACGGGTTCCAGCATCCACGGGTTGGGGTCCTGCCGCAGGATCGGGCCGATCCGCAGCTGTTCGACCAGCAGCACGCGGTCTCTGACCGGATCATAGGGCAGCACAAAGGCGGCATCGATCCCGATGAACGCCTCCCGCCGCAGTGGCCCTGCGTTGCTGCCGTCAAAGCGCCGGTGCGAGAGATCAAAGCTCTGGAAGCGAAAGAACTGGCCGGCGGGCGGTGCTGTGGGGGTCGCATCAAAGTCCTTGGCGTCGGGGGCATGACGGTGTGTGGCCGGGGCTGCGGCGGCGCGGAACTTTGCCCAAGCGCGCGCCTCGATCATCGGCCACATGGCCCGCAATCCGGCATGGTCAGGCAGCGGGTCGAGCGAAAACAGCTCTTTCGCGGCAAGGACCGCAGGCGTCAGATGGCCCGCCTCCCAATCCTCGAGTGACCATGCGCCCTCTCCGGCAAACATATCAGGTGGCGGGATGTAGGCCTGCGCCTCTTGGCCACCTGCCGGAGTGGCCACTTGCACGGTCTGGAAACCATAGCCAAAAGCAAGCTCATAGGTATCGAGCCGCGCCATCTGCGCCGCTGTCAGCCCCCGCCAGACCAGACCTTCGGCAACCGCACCGTCCTGTTTGGCAATGAACGGCACGACGTTCCCTGCAACAGGATGCACCGCATAGCCGTCAAGCCGCGCTGGCACAGGATCAAGCGGACCCGGGCCCGCCACTGCGGCCATCAACGCATGCGACCGCAGCGTACCGTAGACGAAAAGGTCCATTTCCTAGGGCAGACGCTGGCCGACGATCTCGGTCAGCCATGCAACCACCAGACCGCCGACAACGACGGTCACGAGCAGGGTCACGCTGTAAAAGTCCAACGCAAACTCGGCCATGAGCGCGAATGTGTCGATAATCGCCTCGGTCGGACCGTCATAGCGCAGGCGCATCCCGTTCTTGATCATCTGGTCGAAGGCCAGCGAGAAGATCATGCAAAACGCCAGCAACGGCCCGATGGTCAACCCGATCCCTGTGGCGGGGCTGATACCACGGCCCGCGCGGACACCGCAGACCTTCCAGCCGATGAAGACACCCAGAAGCACCGACACAGGAAACCAGAAATCGGGCGGGCGCGATTCCGGAAAGAATGGCACGCAAATCGTGGCGAGATACCACGCAAACAATCCAAGAAAGATGGCGCCTGCTAGCCGTCCTGCTGTGGGCATCAGATCAAGTCCTTCGTCTCGCCCGCTTGCGCCCCGAAGGTCAGCCGGGGCGGGTTACGGTTATCTGCGTTACGTCACAGTTTCCGCTATCAAATGTCGCGGCACAAGAGGTCAGATAAAAATCCCACATCCGTTTGAAGCGGATATCGAAACCAAGGGCCGCAACATCATCCCATTTTTCGTTGAAGGTCTCGTGCCAGCGGCGCAGCGTGAGCGCATAGCTCTTGCCGAATTCGACGGAGCCTTTCACGTCCATTCCCGCCTGCCGGACCTGCTGACGCAGGACCGAGGGGCTGGGCAGCATACCGCCCGGAAAGATGTATTTCTGAATGAAGTCGACAGTCTTGCGGTAGGCCTCGAAGCGTTCGTCCTTGACCGTGATGATCTGGAGGGTCGCGTTCTTGCCGGGCTTGAGGCAATTGCGCACTGTCTCGAAATAGGTGGGCCAATATTGCTCGCCCACGGCTTCGAACATCTCGATGCTGGCAATGCCGTCGTA
>CAZOMZ010000288.1:0-2628 GCA_964581065.1 uncultured Loktanella sp.
TGATGAAGCGTCTGGTCGAAGGCAACGCCTCGGTCGAGGAAATCGACATGCTGCTCGACGTGACCAAGCAGGTCGAAGGGCATACCATCTGTGCATTGGGTGATGCGGCGGCCTGGCCTATTCAGGGTCTGATCAAGAACTTCCGTGACGAGATCGAGGACCGCATCAAACACAAACGCATGGCAGGGATGGCAGCGGAATGATGATGACGCGTGGATTGATTGTTGTGGCGGCCCTCGGGCTGGCGGCCTGTGAAACCACTGGAGCGGCGCGGTCGTTTGACGATCCGGCGGTCCAGCGCCTCTATACGTTGTCCACGCCGGAATATTACGCGACCCTGACGCTGGCGCAGCGCGTCTCGCAGGGCTGTGCGCGTTATGACTATGATACCGCACTTGATGTGCAGCTGAACGAAGCGCGCAACGAAGTCGGGCGCGGGTCGCTGTCGGCCTTTGGTCTGCGCAATGCGATTGAACTTGAAACCGACGTGGCCAAGCGCAGCTTTGAAGCCAAGCACAACGTGAACGTCAGCGGCGATGATCTGTGTGCCGCCGGTGATGCCGAGGTGCTGGAAGGCACTGCCCTGTCGGCGATGCTGATCCCCGCCTGATCGGCATGGCGTTTCGCAATGTCATGGATGGAGCCGCGAGTTTTCTCGCGGCTTTTTTTACAGCCACTGTCTGCGGTCTGCCTGCATGGTTTACCGTTGTCGCCGTGCGTGGCGGGCTTGCGCCCACTTGGGCCTATGCTGCCGCGGGGCTTCTGGCTGTAATCGCCGCCGTGCTGACGTTGGCATTCCTGCGCAAGGCCCTGGCAGGCATTGCGCCGACACGACAAAGAAGGCGCTAGACCATGCATCTTGCCGAACTGAACATCGGCCGCCTTTTGGCCCCGACAGATGATCCGCGTGTGGCAGAGTTCATGGCGAACCTCGACCGCATCAACGGCATGGGCAAGCGGATGCCGGGTTTTGTGTGGATGATGGAAGGCTCGGGCGAGCCGGGGACCGGCAATACCGAGACCTGTCTGGAGGGTGATCCGCAGTTTGTGGCCAATCTGACAGTCTGGGAAACGCCCGCGCAGTTGCAGACCTTTGTCTTTGATACGCTGCACGCGCGGTTCCTTGATCGCAAGGCCGAGTGGTTCGAGAACCTCGTTCGTATGCATTTCGTCATGTGGTGGGTGGAGGAGGGCCATCGCCCCAGTCTTGATGAGGCGATGGAGAAACTCGCGTATCGCGAGGCCAACGGCGACAGCGAAGCGGCATTCGGCTGGGACTGGCTGCGGGCGCATTATCTGCCATGACGCGCCATCTGGCAGAGTTCAACTTTGGCACATTGGCCTATCCTTGGGACGATCCGCGCATCGCGGGCTTTCAGAATGCCATTGCGCAGGTCAACGCCATCGCCGAGCGCAGCCCCGGATTTGTCTGGCGTCTGTCCGATGAGGGGATGGAAGCGGTGCAAGATGACCCCGAGGGACCGCTGGCCGACCGGCCCAATACCGCTTCGACACTGTCGGTCTGGACCGATGCGGGATCACTTTATCGCTTTGTGACCAAGACCTTACATGCACGGATCATGCGCGGGGCACCTGACTGGTTTGTCCCGGGCGACAGCGGTTTTCTGGTCTGCTGGTGGGTGCCGGAAGGGGATCACCCGACGGTTGCCGAAGGCATGGCGCGGTGGCAGCGCCTGCAGGCCGAGGGTCCGACGGACGCCTGTTTCGGCGCGACGCATCTCAAGGCGCTCGCACTGGGTCCATCGGCGGAAAACTGACCCTCGCGCGGTGTTGATATTGCATAACTGCCCTGCCGCACCGATGTCTGAGCCAGAAAGACGCGCCACAGGCGGCGCGCGGAGACGAATGATGCACGGACGCATGACAACATTGGGACTTGGGCTGGCGCTGGTCTTGGCGGCAGCACCCGCGAGCGCACAGACACCGCTGAAAGACGTGGCCTATGTGCGCGACGGGATCATCCACGTGGGCATGGCCTATGAGATTTCCGAGCAATGCGGCGCGATCAGCGCGCGCCTGTTCCGCGGGTTGGGGTTCCTGCAATCCTTGAAGAACCATGCCCGCGGGCTGGGCTACACAGACGCGGAAATTGATGCCTATGTGAATGACGCAGGCGAGAAGGATCGCCTCGAAGCCATCGCCCGTGCCGCCCTTGCCGATCTTGGTGTGATCGAAGGGGATGAGTCGTCCTATTGTGCCGTAGGACGTGCGCAGATTGCAGCAGAGACCCGCGTCGGCTGGCTGCTGCGTTGATCCATTGAAAATGACCAGAATTTGGCGGTTTTTTTGCCGTTCTGACTAGCGTCCTTGGACGGGTCACGTTAGAACCCGACCCAACGCGGTGCGTCCTGAGCGGCGTGACCTGCGAATGGGAACATATAAGGCACGCCAATGTCTAATCTGCGCAAAGTCGTCATTGATGGGAATGAGGTCGAAGTTGACGGGTCCATGACCCTGATTCAGGCCTGCGAAGAGGCAGGAATCGAAATCCCGCGCTTCTGCTACCACGAGCGTCTTTCGATCGCCGGTAACTGCCGGATGTGTCTGGTCGAGGTTGTCGGCGGCCCGCCAAAGCCCGCTGCCTCTTGCGCGATGCAGGTCAAGGAT
>CAZOMZ010000289.1:0-2613 GCA_964581065.1 uncultured Loktanella sp.
CCGTAGCGCACGCGGCCCACCTTCAGGGTCGAAAACCCGTTGGTGTAAACAAAATCCAACAGCGCCGCCGCATCCGGCCCCTGAATGTCGATCTTGCCGAGGGTCGAGACATCGCAGACCCCGACCGCATCGCGCACATAGCCGACTTCACGGTCACAGGACTGGCGCCAATGGGTCTCGCCCTCTTTCGGGAAATAGCTGGGGCGATACCAGAGCCCCGCCTCGATCATCGGCGCACCGCGATCCACACTGGCGTTGTGGGACGTGGTAAACCGCTCAGGCGCAAAGCCCTTGCCCTGACTGCCAGCCCCCATCACCGCAATCGACACCGGCACATAAGGCGGGCGGAAGGTCGTCGTGCCGGTTTCCGGAATACCGCGCCCCGTGGCATCGGCCAGCACCGCCAGCGCCACCACATTTGACGATTTCCCCTGATCAGGGGCCATGCCTTGCGTGGTGTAGCGCTTCATATGCTCGACCGAGCGGAAGTTTTCCTGTGCGGCCAAGCGCACGTCCTTCACATGCACATCGTTCTGGAAGTCGATCCACTTGCGGCCCTTGCCCTCGACCGACCAGAGCGGCGCGATCGCATAGGGCGCATCGTCCGCCGCAGGCACTTTGATGTCCGCCGCGTGACCGAGATCAGCCATCACTTGCGCCGCAACCTCCGCCCCCTCTTTCAGGCAGGCTGCTGTGCTGAAGGCACCGTTGCAGGCCCCTGCCGTGACCAGACCCGGGATACTCTCCGGCGTCGGCACGAAAGAAGCGATCCCCTCATCCCATTTGGGGCGTCCATTCATATGGCAGGTCAGATGCACCGTCGGGTTCCACCCGCCCGAGACCGCCAGACAGTCGCAGCGGATCACCCGCGTGGCACTTCCGGTCTTGATCGTGATGCTCTCCAGCGCATGACGGCCCTTGGTCGCGATCACCTGCGCGCCTGTGTAGACAGGGAAATCGCCCTCAACCTTTGCGTCATCGCGGCTGTCGATCACCGCCGCAACCTTCACACCCGCCGCCGCCATATCCCGTGCGGTGCGGTGCGCATCGTCGTTGTTGCCAAACACGGCCACCGCCTTGCCCGGAGCCACCCCCCAGCGGTTCACGTAAGAACGCACGCCCGAAGCCAGCATGATGCCAGGACGGTCGTTGTTGGGGAAGGCAATCGGGCGCTCCAAAGCACCCGCACAAAGCACGGCACGCTTGGCAACGATGCGCCAGAAACACTCGACCGGCTTACCCGCGGCCCTTGGCCCCGCGATCCGCTCGAGCGCGCCATAGGTGCCCTGATCATAGGCTCCGGTCACAGTCGTGCGGGTCATCAGGCGAACGTTCGGCATCGCCTCCAGCTCGGCCAATGCCTAGGCCACCCAGTCTGCGGCAGGCTTGCCATCCACATCTTCACGCTCGCGCAAAAGACGGCCGCCCATTGCGGTGTCTTCATCGGCCAGAATCACATCCGCCCCAGCGCGTCCAGCGGTCAGAGCCGCCATCAGGCCCGCAGGTCCCGCGCCGATCACCAGCACATCACAGAAGGCAAAGGCTTTCTCGTAGGTATCCTGATTTGTTTCACCTGACAGCGCGCCAAGACCCGCCGCGCGGCGGATGATCGGCTCATAAAGCTTTTCCCAAAAGCTGCGCGGCCACATGAAGGTCTTGTAATAAAACCCCGCCGCCAGAAACGGCGACACAAGATCATTCACCGCCATGACATCATGCTTGAGCGACGGCCAGGCGTTCTGGCTGAAGACCTCCAGCCCTTCCGAGACTTCGAGCGTTGTCGCACGCAGGTTCGGCTCCTGCGCGGCCCCGCGCCCAACGGTCACCAGTGCGTTCTGCTCTTCCGAGCCGGCCGACATGACCCCACGCGGGCGATGGTATTTGAAGGACCGCGCGACCAGCTTGATCCCCGCTGCCAGCAAGGCCGCCGACACAGGTTCGCCGGGCACGCCTTTGACCGGTTTTCCATCAAACGTGAAGGTAACCGTGTTTTCGGCTGACGCCAGTCTCATCGCTTCACCTTCTCTGCCAGTGTCGTGCCGTGGACCGCATGGGTCACCGTATTGCGCTCAACAACGATCCACGCACGGCACCCGCCCTCGTGGAACCACAGATCGCGGGTCTCGCCCGCAGGGTTGTTGCGGTTGTGCAGATAGTCGTCCCAGACCTCCGGACCCGCATCCCCAGCAGGACGATCAAGTGCAATCGCATCGCCCTGATAGTAGAATTCGCGCCGGTCGCGTTCGCCGCAATTTGGGCAGGTTATGCGCATGTCTGTCTCATCATTTTGCCAAAAATACTCAAAATCCCAAGGCCGCCGTCAGTGCAGGTTGTGCTGTGACCCGGTGCCCTCTTCATCCATCAGACCGACACCGGTGCGGAAGCGGTCCAGACGGTATTTCGCCGCTGGTGCGTGGTGGGTCCCCGTCGCCATCAGATGTGCAAAGCTGAAGCCCGATCCGGGCACTGCCTTGAAGCCGCCGTAACACCAGCCGCAATCAATAAAGAGACCCTCGGTATCGGTCTTGTCGATGATGGGCGAGCCGTCGGGCGTCATATCCATGATCCCGCCCCAAGACCGCAGCATCTTGGCCTTGCCGATCATCGGCATCA
>CAZOMZ010000290.1:0-2588 GCA_964581065.1 uncultured Loktanella sp.
GCAGTCTGAGCGGCGTCGAGCAACATCAGCAACGCCGGCACCGCCCACCACCCGCCCAGACCCGCCGCGCGGCGTGGCCGAAGGTGGGCCGCCGCGCTTGCCGGCATAGATATGTTCCGCCTGCGGCGCCCAGCTCAGGATCTCTTCCTGCACCAGCGCATCATAGATCACCACATCCGCCTGCCGCAGAGCGTTGACCGCATGCAGCGTCAAGAGCCCGGCATCACCGGGGCCTGCGCCACAAAGCCAGACCCAGCCTTTTTCCAAGGTGGGCCAGTGGTAGGCGGGAAGGGGGATCGTATCGTTCATGATCCTGTTATGCCGCGCCGTTGCGGGCTTGGAAAGGTGACAAACGACCTCGTATTGCGGATTGCCGTCACCGGACGGCCTGCCTATCGTCGGCGTTATGAACGAGACCCCTGCAACTGAACTCCGTCGCGGCTGGACGACCGGCGCCTGTGCGACCGCTGCAACCAAGGCCGCATTGATGGGGCTTTGGGGAGACGGGTTCCCGCGTGAGGTCTCGATCGTCTTGCCCAAGGGCGAGATACCGGTATTTCCGCTGGTCCTGACTGAAAAGGGCGAGGGTTGGGCGCGTGTCGGCATCACCAAGGATGCAGGTGACGATCCTGATGTGACCCATGGCGCGCTGATCATCGCCAAGGTGTCTGCCTCGGGTGGCGGTGTCGTGTTTCGTGCCGGCGAAGGTGTCGGGACGGTGACAAAACCGGGCTTGCCGATTGGTGTGGGCGAACCGGCCATCAACCCTGTGCCGCGGCAGATGATGGAAGCTGTTGTGGCCGAGGTCGCAGCGGCGGTTGGGCGGACGCCGGATGTCACCATCGAGATATCGGTGCCAGGTGGCGCAGCATTGGCAGAAAAGACATGGAACCCGCGTCTGGGGATTGCAGGTGGTTTGTCGATTCTCGGCACCACCGGCGTTGTCCGCCCGTTCTCCTGCGCGGCGTGGATCGCATCGATCCATCGCGGGATTGATGTGGCGCGGGCGGATGGTTTGACCCATGTGGCGGGATGTACTGGGGCAACGTCAGAGAAGACGGTGCAGGGGCTTTACGCGCTGCCGGACCATGCCATGCTGGATATGGGCGATTTTGCTGGCGGGATGTTGAAGTATCTGGCCAAACACCCCGTACCGCATGTCACGATCGGCGGCGGCATCGGAAAGATCACAAAGCTGGCGCAGGGCGCGGTTGATCTGCATTCCGGACGGTCGCAGGTGGATTTTGCGGCATTGGCCGATATGGCGGGCGTGCCCGAGGTGGCAGACGCCAACACCGCCCTGGATGCCTACCGGATTGCAGGTCCTGATCTGGCGCAGAGGGTGGCCGAGACCGCCTTGGCCGAAGTCTCGGGGCGGTTTGGAACCGATGGCATGACATTTGACATCGTCGTGATCGACCGTGCCGGCACAATCATCGCGAGGGCTGGCGGGTGACGCTGCTGATATTGGGCGGCACGGGCGAGGGGCGGCGGATCGCTGATGCCTTGCAGGGTACCGATGCCATCGTTTCGCTTGCCGGCGCGACACGGGCGCCGGATACCATGGCTTTGCCGACCCGGATCGGTGGTTTTGGTGGTGCCGACGGGTTCATGCGCTTCGTCACCGAGACGGGCATCACGGCGGTTCTGGATGCGACCCATCCCTTTGCACAGCGGATCACGGAACGGACGGCCCAGCTTTGCGCAAAAGCCGCGGTGCCCTATCTGCAACTTCTCCGGCCAGCGTGGACTCCGGTTGAAGGCGACCGCTGGATCGAGATCGCGCGGGAGGAAGAAGCCGCCGCGCATATCCCGCTTGGGGCCACTGTCTTTCTCGGGACAGGGCGGCAAACGCTGGCGCGGTTCGCCAATCTGGAAGGGCGTCAGGTGATCTGCCGCCAGATTGATCCGCCGGATGGTCCGTTTCCCTTTGCAGGGGGCAGGTTCCTTGTAGGACGCCCGCCGTTTCCGGTGGCGGACGAGGTGGCGTTGTTCCGTGATCTCTCGGTTGACTGGCTGGTGGTCAAGAACGCGGGCGGCGCGATGAGTGCAACGAAGCTGACGGCGGCACGCAGCCTCGGTTTGCCCGTGCTGATGATCGCGCGCCCGCCGCAAGGCGATTGGCCTGTTGTGTCGACGGTCGAGGATGCGCTTGCTTGGGTGGCGGGGCTGTGACCGAGCGTTGCATCACCTGTGATGCCTGCGTCGCGCAAGGAGCTGCCTGGCTGGCAGAGAGGGACCCGCGCTGGAAGGATGCGCTGGCACTTGCTGGCCCGCTGCCTTTGCGCCTGAAGCCGGAAGGTTTTGCAGAACTGGTCAGCGCCATCATCGGCCAGCAGGTCAGTATCGCATCGGCTGCAGCAATCAACGGCAGGCTTATGGCTGCAGGTATGACCGAGGCGGGCAGGGTGCGGGCGGCATCGGATGATGCGTTGCGCGCACTAGGGCTCAGCCGTCAGAAGGTGCGCTATATCAAAGCATTGGCTGATGCTGATATCGACTATGCCGCCTTGCGGTCCATGCCGTCCGCCGAGGTGATCGCGACCCTGACAGCCGTGCCGGGCATCGGGCGTTGGACGGCCGAGATC
>CAZOMZ010000291.1:0-2558 GCA_964581065.1 uncultured Loktanella sp.
GCTCTCCACACCCTTGGCGCCGTCGATCACCATCACCGCCGCATCCACCGCCGTCAGCGTGCGGTAGGTGTCCTCGGAAAAGTCCGAGTGGCCGGGGGTATCAACCAGATTGTAGCGGTATTTGCCGAAATCAAATGACATCGCCGAGGCCGAGACGGAGATGCCGCGGTCCTTTTCCATCTGCATGAAGTCCGAGCGCGTCCGCCGTGCCTCGCCCTTGGCGCGCACCTGTCCGGCCATCTGGATGGCGCCACCGTAAAGCAGAAACTTTTCGGTCAGGGTCGTCTTGCCCGCGTCGGGGTGCGAGATGATCGCAAAGGTCCGGCGGCGGGCGATTTCGGGGGGGAGGGCGGGTCGGTTTGTCATGGCACGGACTTATGCGCTCTGCCGGGAAAGGGCAATCGGGACAAAGGCATTAACCAAAGAATAGCGAAGCTGCGCTAAGCCCGCCCCATGATCAGAATGGTCTTTCTTTTGGGGGCTCTGACGCTTGGTCTGGGGGCTTGTGGTGGTGGCGGTGGCGGCGGGATTGATCCGCGGCTGGCGCGGCTTGACCTTTACGAGGTGCAGCGTCTGCGGGTGCTGGGGGATGCAGATGCCGGTGTGCCGGGCATGCCGCTGACGCCGGATGCCCAAATGCCGGTTGCTGGGCAGGCGCAGTTCAGCGGTGCCGCCGCGATTGTAATTGATACGCCGGGTGATGTGCTGGCACTTGCGGGCGATGTCACACTGGATGTGACCTTCGGCGACGGGGTCGCCACCGGCAGCGTCAGCGCGGTGTTCGGCCAGAGCGCGCAGGGCGGGATCGTGGATTTTACCGGTGCGCTGACCCTCTCGGGCGTGGCTGATGCTGTGTCCTTCCCGCTGACCTACGGTGGCACTTTGGCCAATGGGGCCGAGGTTTTCGGATTTGACGGCACGCTGTCGGCTGTTCTGCTGGGCTCACCCGTCTCAGGTTTTGCGGCCATCGATCCTGATGCACAGATTGATCAGGCAGGCGCGTCACGCGCGGGGACAGTGGTCCTGTTTGCTGAAGGTGTGGTCACGCAGCCGCCTGTGACGGTCCCCTAACCGGACGAGGCTTTGCGCAAAAGGGCTGCGGCCTTGTTCAGCGGGATCAGGTTATCCTTGACCTCATAGTCGTGATAACCGCGCATGTCGTGCGATTGGGCAGAGGCGCCGTCGGGCAGGATTGCGCGGGTTCGCGGGTCGATGAGATGCGATTCAGCCGCGATCCCTTCGGCGTAGATAATATGGTGATCATCGAAAATCAGCTGGAAGTAATCGATGAAACCACCCTTGCGGCGGGCAATCTTCTTGCCATCCACCAGATGACGCGCCTTGATCAGAACCTCGGCCCGCCCTGCGCCGATCTGGTCTTCGCGCTGGTAGACAAAAAGCCTGTGGTCAGGACGGACCACCAGATTGCCTTCGTTGTTCAAAGCGCCCGCGGCAATGACGACCGGTGCGAAACTGCCTGTTGCGCGCAAGGTGGCCTGCACGACCTGCCGGACCGGCTGCGGACCTGCATCACGGGTCAGCACCAGATCGCCCTGTTGCAAAGCTTCGATAGGGCACATGCTGCCGTCGCGCAGGGTGATCCGGGTGCCTTTGGCGAACGACCCGCTTGCCGCTTCGGAAAACCGTTTGGTTGCGGTGTGCCGTTCGATGCCCACCAGACGGTAGTCGGTCAGCGGCGCCAGCTCGCCCAAGGGCATCACATAGATTTCGGCAGCCATACCATCATCGACTTCGACAAGGATCAGCGCCTCATGCGTGCCGCCATCGGGGTCCATCAGTGTCAGGCAGCAGTCCAGATGCACAGGGTGGCCCGCGCCATCGCTGCGGCGCAAACCGTCATCTGCGGCAACAAGCTCGAGGGGCTGTTGTTCGCGTCCCCGCAGCACCTGAAACGCGTCGTCCAGAACCAGTTCGTCCGCAAACGAGATGGCCTCGCCTTTCATCACACCGTCTGTGGTGAGAAGATCGCAGGCCGTGAAAACGTCGATCGTCATAGTGCGGTCTTGCATGTGATCCGAATTACACGTTTGGCACGCCAGCGCCAAGTGCCGAAAAGCAATTTGCCCAAGGTCAGGTGCGGTGCTACCTCCTGTCCAACGGTAACACATGCAAGGGATGACGATTATGGATCTTGGAATCAAAGGAAAGCGCGCGCTGGTCTGTGCCTCGTCAAAGGGTCTTGGCCGGGGCTGTGCCGAGGCGCTGGCCGCCGCCGGTGTCGATCTGGTGATGAACGCCCGTGGCGCCGAGGCGCTTGAGGCCGCCGCCGCCGACATTCGTGCCAAATACGGCGTCAACGTCACTACGGTGGCCGTTGACGTGACGACCGAAGACGGCCGCGCCAAGCTGCTCGAGGCAGCAGGCGACGTGGATATTCTGGTCAACAATGCAGGCGGTCCGCCTCCGGGCCTGTGGTCGGACTGGGACCGCGAGGATTTCATCAAGGCGCTGGACGCCAATATGCTCACCCCGATTGCCTTGATGAAGGCAATGCTGCCCAAGATGATCGACAAGGGCTGGGGCCGCGTGGTCAACAT
>CAZOMZ010000292.1:0-2546 GCA_964581065.1 uncultured Loktanella sp.
CCCAATCCAACTCGGTCGGGTCGTAGGTGGACATCACGTCGATCGGGCCGCGGCCAAGGTCGAGGGTGTTGCCGTTCACTTTGACAGGGTTGCCGAAACGGCCGTGAACACTGTCATATTTCAGAAGATGCGCGTTGGTCTCGATCGGGCCGGTCGCATTGATTTTGACCACCTGAACGTCATTGCGTGCGGCTTCGGTGATATGGGCCAAAGTGCAGCGCCCGATGCGCCCGAAGCCGTTGATACCGATGGTGACTGTCATTGCTGCATTCCCTAATCGCGCATTCGTCTTTCCGCCCCCGTATACGGGCGTGCACCAATCGGCGAAAGAAAAAAGTCAATATCTGTCAATATGTTAACGGTAACAAGCTTTGTTAGCGATAACGCTGCCACTGGGCGAGAGGCGTGTTATCGCAAACACCGCGGCCCCAGCCGAATCGTCGGTTCTGGTTGAGCTATCCGCTGGTCCGGCCGGTGTTCAGACCCAATTGCCGCTATCGCGCGTGACATCTGCGGCATGCTCGGGCTAGGTTTTGGCGATACGGGACGAACAAGACAGGGTAGGTGGATGAAGAGGATCCTCTATTTTAGCGTGGCGCGTGAAGATGTGGACGACGCAAAAGTTGACGAGATTGTAGACCAGGCCGTGCGGAACAATGCGCAAGAGGGGATCACGGGCGCGCTTGGCTTTAATGGCCGATACTTCTGCCAACTGCTTGAAGGGAAGCCCGACGTGATTGACGGGCTGGTCGAAAAGATCAGGAACGATCCGCGCCATTCGGCCTTTCATCTGATTGACGAGAGAAGGATCGAGGCGCGGGCCTTTGCTGATTGGGCCATGATGCGTGTCGATAATCTGCATATCCAGCACATCATCGACGCGATGAAGCTCTAATTCGCAAAGGGGACCACGATGCATCCGTTGATCACTCAGGATCACATTGACACCTATCAACGCGACGGTGTCGTGCTGGTGAAAGGGTTGTTTGCAGATCACGTCGACACGCTCCGCGAGGGTGTCGAGATCAATATGCGCGAGCCCGGCCCCTATGCCGCTGAGAACCTGCATAAAGGTGAAGCTGGGCGGTTCTTTGATGATTATTGCAACTGGATGCGGATCAAGCCGTTTGAGCAAGTCATCCAGCAGTCCCCTGCGCTCGAGGTCGGGGCAGACCTCATGCAGTCACGGACATGTCAGGTTTTCCATGATCATGTTCTTGTCAAGGAGCCCGGAACGTCGAAACCGACGCCGTGGCATCAGGATGCACCCTACTACTTTGTCGAAGGCGAGCAGACCGTCAGTTTCTGGTCACCGCTTGATCCGGTCCGCGCGGCATCGCTGCGCTGCGTGGCAGGGTCGCACAAGTGGCCCAAGGCGGTGCTGCCGACGCGCTGGTTGTCCGAGACGGATTTCTATCCTGACGAAAAGGACTTCATGCCGGTGCCTGATCCCGATGCCGAAGGAATGCGGATCGTCGAGTTCGAGATGGAGCCGGGTGATGCCGTCGCCTTCCACTTTCGCATCCTGCACGGCGCGCGCGGCAATGAGTCGGCGTCGCGCAGGCGTGCTTTCTCGCTGCGTCTGGTCGGAGACGATGCCCGCTACGTTGAGCGGCCCGGCCGGACCTCTCCGCCGTTTCCGGGGCATAACATGGTGGCGGGCCAACGGTTGCGCGAGGACTGGTTTCCGGTGCTTTACGCACGCTAGCCGTTATGCCGTTTCGGCAAAGCGGGCGCGGAGTTCGGGCAGGGTAAAGCTGGCTGGCACAAAGCCCGCGTCAGCCGGATCGTTGGCGGGGTCAAAGGTGACGCATTCCGGTCCGCAGAGCAGGTTGATCTGGCGCGTTTCATAGTCGATATGCCAGACGCGTCCCGCGGGCGTGGCCACATAGCCGTCAATGCGCTGGGAGAAGTCACCTGCGACATCAGCAAGACTTGGGACTTCGTTGTCGAAGTCAGGGCTGTAGCTGCCATGTGTGTGGAAGGTGGCGACCACATCACCGATGACCGAAGGCATTTCGCAGAAATCCTCGCCTCCTGCCAAAATCGGTGAGGTGTAAAGCCCGCCGTCAGGGGCGCGCAGGATCAGGCCGCAGTACTCGCGACTTTCCGCGATCGAGCGGGATTGCAGGCTGTTGAGGACTTGGGTCGCAAAACCGTTTGCATCTGTCGACGCGCTGCGCAGCGGGGGCAGGGTGACAGTTTGGTCTTGCGGAGCAGGCGCACAGGCAAGTGTGCTGCCCAGCAGAAAAAGGGCCACCGCCGATCTGAAGTTGAAAACTGTCATGACGATGGCCCTTTGTCTTATTTCAGGAGCGACTTGACCTTGTCGGCGGTCGCCTCGGGCGTGATCCCGAATTCTTCATAGAGACGCTCGGCAGGTGCGGATGCGCCAAACCCGTGCATCCCGACAAAGCCGGACTTTTCACGCTTGCCGCGCTCGCCAAAGAGCCAGCGGTCCCAGCCAAAGCGGATGCCGGCCTCGATTGCCACGCGGACAGGGCCGCCGGGCAGGACGCGCTTGCGGTAAGCCTCGTCCTGTTCCT
>CAZOMZ010000293.1:0-2538 GCA_964581065.1 uncultured Loktanella sp.
CTTGCCGAAATACGCAGGACCTGCCGCGCGCTATTGTCCGGCCGGCGTCTATGAATTCGTTGGTGAAGGCGATGACACGAAGTTCCAGATCAACTTCCAGAACTGCGTGCACTGCAAGACCTGCGATATCAAGGACCCCAACCAGAACATCAACTGGACGGTGCCGCAGGGTGGCGACGGGCCGAACTACCCGAATATGTAATCACGGAAGCCCCCGTTTTCGGGGGCTTTCTTTTTTGGGGGCGCTGCCCCCGCCGCCCGAGGGCGGCTCCCCCGGAGTATTTCGGGCAAAATGATGTGGGTTAGTGGCCGCGGTTGCGGCTTGCCTGGATCTCTTGCGCGCGCGCGGGCCAGCGGGACTGGATAAAGGCCAGAATATCCCAGATGTCCTCATCGCTGATCACGGCCTCGAAGGCAGGCATCCCGCTGTTGAAGTCAGTGATGCCACGGGCAGCCAGCGCACCGGCACCGCCCATTTTGACGTAATCGAACAAGAGCAGATTGTCGTGGTGCCATGTATGGCCGGTCACATCATGCGGCGGGGCCGGCAGGGTGCCATCGGCGTTGGGGATTTGCCAGTCCGGCTGACCCTCAAGGTTCACACCGTGGCAGGCCGCGCAATTTTCCTGATAAAGCACCTCGCCAGCGGCGATGTCGCGCCCTTCCAATTCGTGATCGGCAAAGACAGGCGTTGTGACCAGCAGAGCCAGACCAAGGCAGGTGGGGCGGAACATCTGTTATCCTTTCAATGCGTCTCACTTAGCGCAAGACATATCCTTCGGGCCAGGACAGCGTATAGTCGAGCGTGATCACCTCTGCGTCACCTGCGGGCAGGCTCAGGTCCCATTCCAGCACACCGCGCTGGCCTTCGGGATCACGGCGGGTCGCGGCGGGGCTGGCGGAGACCTCAACCCCGAGGTCTTCCTGCTCGGAATAGGGCACCACATCGCGGACAAGCACATTCCACGCCTGACCGGTCAGGTTCTCGACCGTGATCTCGGCCTTCTCGGTCAATTGGTTGGTGGTCGTAAAGACCCCACGATCACCTTCGGTCCGGTTCGGCATCGACCGTGTCAGGCGCAGCCCGTCCAGTGGACCAAATCCCATCTCGGTGTCGGCGCCCGCTGCCAGAAGCGGCAGATGGCTGAAGCCCAGCATCGTCCCGTCAGCAAAGATCATCGCCTGACCCGGCAACAGCAGTTCGTCGGTCGTGTTGGTAAATTCCGCCATGCGGTAGGCGATGCTGTCGCGGCTTGGCACGGCCTCGGCCCAGACCTCGGCCTCCAGCGTCAGGCGGTCCAGCGGCAGGCGCAGGTCCTCGACCCCGTCGCGCAGGGTCACGCGGGAAGGGTAGACATAGGTGACCGTCGCGCCCGAGAAATCCGCCTGCGCGGTCACGGGTGCGGCGGCGACCTCCTCGACCGCCATATCGGCAAAGGAACGGGACTGAAGCGCCAGCCCCTCGGCCAGCGGCATCGGCGCGGGGCGGCCAATCTCGTCCTCAGGCACGATCCGCCGCAGGAGCGGCCAGACGCCGCTTGGTCCGGTCTGTTCGCCCGGACGGGCGGTCGAAAGGGTCAGTTGCACATCTGTCCAATCCTGTCCGCTGGCCTGGGAAATGACCACAGCGCGGTCGATATCAAGGCTGGGCGCATCCCCTGTCGTCAGACGCATGTCATAGACCGGCTGCCAGTTGGCAAAGCCTTCCAGCGTGGTGATATCGATGGTGACCTCGCCTGCGACTTCGGCGGCGAGGGTGAAGGTCAGCACAGACCCATCGGCCTTGGGCGTGGTGAGGGCGGCAAGGGCCTGTTTGGCCTCGGCCAGCGCCGTGATGTCATCGCTGCGGGCGCGTTCGGCGGCCTGTGCCTCCTGCTCGGCGGCAAAGCCTGCCTGACGGGCGGCCAGCACCTCGGCCCCCAACATCTGCGCAAGGGCGGCAAGATCAGCGGCGGCACCCAGCCCTTCGGCGGTCTGGGCCGCGGCAAGGCTTTGCAGAAAACGCACCTGTTCCTCTGCCGCATCCACCCGCAGTCGGATTTCGGCAATCCGCGCAGCACTCTCGCGCAGGACGTCTTCGAGCCGCTCCACCTCGTCTTGTGCGGCGATGACTTCGGGGGCGGTCAGATCAGGCGTTACCGGAAGCCGGTCAAAGGCGAGGTTCACAGCGCCGATCTGCGCACCAGCAGGGGCGGAAACCCGCAACCCTTGGGTCGAAAGCGCGCGGGGCAGATCAGGCACAATGATGTCATGGCGGCCCGCAGGCACCTGTAGGGTGATCTGGCGGGTGACAGAGGCAACGCCGGGATAAATCGTGACCGCATCGACATCGGCCTCGGCGGTGAAGGTGTCGGCAAAGGCGGGGGCAGCAAGCGCGATTGCGCTGCTCATCATCAGGGTGCGGAACATCAGAAAGTCTCCTTCGGAGTAGCATACATCTGAACATATGACGCCTGTCCGGTGCCGATCCTTGGAAGAGAGTGCAAAAAAAACGACCCCGCGCCGATCGGGGATGAGGCAGCGCGGGGTCGGGCGACC
>CAZOMZ010000294.1:0-2532 GCA_964581065.1 uncultured Loktanella sp.
CCGGCGCTTTCACAGGCACGCAGTGGGCGCGCATGACAGCGGCGGCGGCAGCATATTCCGCGACCGATTCTCCCCGCGCCCGCAGCGCCATGAGGAAACCACCGATCTGGGCAGGGGTCGCGGCCCCTTCAAAGAGGTAGTTGAACGCTTCCTCGGCCTGTGCGCGCGACAGCGGCCCCTCGGAAGCGGCGTAGATCAGGGGCTTCATTGCGTCACTCATGCGGGCACCTTTGTCATGTCGAGGAAGTTTTGCAGCAGCTTGTGGCCGTGCTCGGACCGGATGCTTTCAGGGTGAAACTGGACGCCGTGGATCGGCAAGGTCTTGTGTTGCAGCCCCATGATCGTTCCGTCTTCCAGCTCGGCCGTGATTTCGAGACACTCGGGCAGGGTCTCGCGTTCCACCACCAGCGAGTGATAGCGGGTGGCTTCAAACGGGCTGGGCAGGCTGGCAAAGAGGCCCTGTCCGGTATGATGCATTGCCCCCATCTTGCCATGCACAATCTCGTGGCAGCGCACGACCTTGCCGCCGAATGCCTCACCAATCGCCTGATGGCCAAGGCAGACGCCCATCAACGGCATGCCGGTTTCGGCGGCCGCGTGTACCAGCGCGAGACAGATACCCGCCTGAGAAGGATCGCATGGACCGGGCGAGAGCATGATCGCCTCGGGGCGCATGGCCATCGCCTCTTGCACATCCAGCGCATCGTTGCGCTTGACCACGACATCCGCGCCAAGCTCGCCCAGATAATGCACCAGATTATAGGTGAAACTGTCGTAGTTATCGATCAAGAGCAGCATCGCAGCATCCCGCGCAAGGTAAATTAGGGGCTACCAACCCCTGCACAGGGGGCGGTATACCGAGGTCATACATGGGCCGGGACGCTGGGTGGCGTCAAGCGGATAGACAAGGACAAGGGCAGGATGCGGGGCTACTTCCACGGTGCGTTTTGGGCGCTTTTCATCGGCACAATCGTTGTCAGCATCGTCAGCTATCTTGATGACAGGCGGACAGCCAACGAAATGGATGTGGCCGACCAGCTGCGCGGACTTATGGGCGCATTGGACGATGAAGCCTCTGCAGAGGATGCTGCCACTCCGCCAACCGCGACAGAGATCGAGCTGTCTGAGGTCGCGCCCGCCGCGCAGACCGACATGATGGCCAGCTTGTCCTCCGTTGCCTCAGATACCGCGCCGGTGATTGTCTCCAATGACATTCCCCCTTTCACCGATCCCTGGGTGCCGGTTCTGGCCAATACCGCGCGCTTGCCCGAATTGCCGCTGCTTGACGGGGATTCGACGCCTGATGCCGTACCGGACCCTGTTCCGGCGGCAACGACGGACTCGACCGCAGATGTCGTGGCCCCGCCGCCACCACCCGCGCCTTTGGCCGAACCTGACGCCGAGACCGCACCTGCCGTCGAGACCGACCCGGCCGAGGCGACGGCTCCGGTTCCGGCGCCAGCGCAACCGCCTGTTATTCTTGAAGAGACCGACACCGCGGCAGAAGCGGCTGCGTCCGCAGAAGAGGCAACACCGCGCGTCGTGATCAATCGCCCCAGTGCCGCGCCGACTGAAACCGCGGGGCAGGCGGCAGAAGTTATCGCGGAAGAGGCGCTCGACGAGGATGCGCCAGCCTTGCTGCGCTACGCCGCTGCTTTCGAAAACCCTGATCGTCTGCCTGTGCTGGCGATCCTGATTGTGGATGACGGTCAGGTGGCAGACGCTTCTGCGATCGTGGCCAACTTGGGTTTTCCCGCTACCATCGTTGTCGACGCCCTGAGCCCTGATGCCGCGACGCGCGTGCAGGCCTATCGCGAAGCCGGCGCAGAAGTGGCGATCGCACTTGCCTTGCCTCCGGGGGCGTTGCCTTCGGATGTGGAAGTGGCCTTTGAAGCGGCCCTTGGTCTGATGCCCGAGGTCGCGATGCTCTATTCATCGGGTGGTGACGTCGTGCAGGGCAATCGACAGGTGACGTCGCAGGTGATGGCGGTGCTGGGGGCAAGCGGCATGGGTTTCGTAGCGCAGGAACGCGGGTTGGGTGGCGCGATCCGCGCGGCCGAACAGGCTGGCGTCGCGGCTGTGCCGATCACACGCGATCTGGACGGAAACGGCGAATCATCTGGCGCTATCACGCGCGCACTTGATCAGGCGGCTTTCCGTGCCCGCCAGACTGGCGATGCCGTGCTGTTGGCGCGGCTGAACGAGGCAACGCTGGCCACATTGCGCGACTGGGCTGCCGCAAACGCAGGTGCAGGGACCGTCATTGGACCTGTCTCGGCTGTTCTGTCGGTGCCCGAGGAGTAAAAGCGTCAGTTGCCGGTGCGGCCGAACATCCGCGCATCGGCGGCTGCCTTGCGGATCGCGTTCGATTTGTGGACAGTTTCCTGATACTCGGCCTCGGGGTCGCTGTCGTAAACGACGCCGCCTCCCGCCTGAATATAGAGCTTTTCGTCCTTCAGCACCGCGGTGCGCAGCGCGATGCACATGTCCATATCACCATTGGCGCTGAAGTAGCCGCAGCCGCCGCCATAG
>CAZOMZ010000295.1:0-2513 GCA_964581065.1 uncultured Loktanella sp.
CTTGTGGCACTGGCCGATAAGTTCGGTCTGCCGATCCATGCGATTGGCGTAGGCGAGCAGATTGACGATCTGGCGCCCTTTGATCCGCAGGAATTTGCCGCTGCCCTTGTTGGTCTGGACCGGTAGGGCGCACCCGTGACAGTCCGGCATGGGTGAGTGGCTGGTCAGCATTGCAGGCACGCCGGAAGGTGCGCGGCTGGCGACGATCCTCGCGCTGATCTCGGCATTGGCGCATGCGGTTTTCGGCGCACTCCAGAAGGGTCGCTATGACCCTTGGCTGACACGCGGGGCGATTGACGGCTGGCTCGCGATACTGTCTGCGCCGATAGCGCTTTTTGTGGTGCCGTGGCCCGACTTTGGGATGGCGCTGCTGCTGGTCGGCGCGATTGTGGTCCACTTTGCCTATAAGGTGACGATGGCGCTGGCCTATGAACGCGCCGCCTACACGGTGGTCTATCCGGTGGTGCGCGGGACAGGGCCGCTGGTGACGGTCATTGCGGCCTCGCTGTTCTTTGGCGAGCATTTTACAGGGGTCCAGTGGCTTGGGGTCGCCTGTCTGTCTGGGGGAATCCTGCTGCTCGCCGTGCGGAATATCAGCGAGGAAACGCTGGACCGGCGCACCCTGCAACTGGGGTTGATGTGGGCTGGCGTCGGTGGCCTGCTGGTCGCGCTCTATACCACCTATGACGCCTACGCGATCCGCCAATCCCCTGATCCCTTTACCTTTCTGGCGTGGTTCTTCTTTGTGACCGCGATTGATTTCTCGATCCTGGGCGTGGTGCGTTATCGCCGGATCGGGCGACACCTGAGCCTCGGGCCACTGATCCGCAAGGGGTTCATCGGCGCGATCATCGCCTGGATCAGTTTCGGTGGTGTGCTGCTCGCAACGCGTCTCGATAGTGTGGGCGAGGCGGCAGTCTTGCGCGAGACCTCGGTGGTTTTTGCAGCATTGATCGGCTGGTTCATCTTGGGCGAAAAGGTCGGCCCGCGACGCCTGTTCCTGATGTGCCTGGTTGCGCTTGGCGCCGTGATCGTTGAAATGGGCGGGTGAGAGTGAGGCAGTGATGGCACAAAAGACGATCAATCCGATCCTGAAACAGGTTCTTGAACTGGGGCCGACGCTGGCGTTTTTCCTGCTTTACCTGCGGATCAGGGATGAGACCTTTGTCTGGGGTGGGACCGAATATACCGGTTTCATCGTTGCGGCACTGGTCTTTGTGCCGATCCTTCTGGTTGCGATGGGCATCCTGTGGTTGCTGACAGGCAAGCTCAGCCGGATGCAGGTCTTTACCGCCTTTATGGTGATTTTCTTCGGCGGGCTGACCGCGTGGTTCAATGACGAGCGATTTTTCAAGATGAAGACGTCGATTGTCTACGGCTGCATGGGCACGCTTCTTGGCATCGGCCTTTTGCGCGGGCAGAGCTACTTGCAGTTCGTGATGGAGGAATTCCTGCCCATGCAGCGCGAAGGCTGGATGATCTTTACCCGCAACCTTTGTCTGATGTTCTTTGCGCTGGCGATTGCAAACGAGATTATCTGGCGCACGCAATCGACGGACCTCTGGGTCAAACTGGAGACATTTGCGTTTCCGGCGGTGCTGTTTGTCTTTCTCTGGGTCCAGATCGTCGGTTTGCAGAAATACCTGATCGAAGAGCCCGACGGCGAGGAAGGCTAGCGCATTTCGGCATGGCGGTAGCCCAGCCGGTGCGCCTGATGGCGGTTTCGCCCGTCGCAGCTTTTGCGCAGGAGGTCGACCAGATGGTCCGTGATCGCCGGACGAAAGGCGATTCCTGCCTGCCCGCTACGCGCCCACAGCACCACTGCGTCCACCCTGTTTGACAGGATATCCAACTGCAGCTTGTCGCCGCGTTGCAGGCCGTCTGGACCGGATATCCGTGCACCAGAGCGGTTGACGTCAACGACATTCGCGCTGGTGGAACCAGCAGCCGTTGCGAGCGTGACTGTGTAGTCTGTCGGATAGCGATGGGGGCGATACTGCAAAGGAGGTTCCTCACACTTGTGGAAACCCTTTGCTAATGCTGAATCCCTAAAGAATGCTTAGGATTTTGGCCGGAAAAGCTGATCCTGCGCGCCTTTGTCCTTGCGGAAGTCGCCGCGTTTGTCGGCATGCACGGCCCGTCCTGCCTGCACCGCCGGCCGCGCCCACATCAGATCCAGCCAGCGCGCAAGGTGCGGCTTATCATCCAGCGTCTGCTGCTGCCCCTCCCAAAGCGAGGCCCAGCCCCAGCAGGCGATATCGGCAATCGAAAAGAAATCCCCCGCGAGGTACTCGTGCTTGGCCAGTTGCCGGTCCATCACGCCGTAAAGCCGCGCCGTCTCGTTCCGGTAGCGGTCCTTTGCGTAGGGCAGGTCATTGGGCGGGTCCATCGCAGGGGCATATTTGAGGAAGTGATGCGCCTGTCCGGCCATCGGGCCGAGCCCGCCCATCTGCCACATCAGCCACTCCTCGACCGCCACACGCTCGCGCGCGTTCGACCCGTAGAGCTTCCCT
>CAZOMZ010000296.1:0-2476 GCA_964581065.1 uncultured Loktanella sp.
GACGGGCTGAAGGTGGTGATCGATTGCGCGAATGGCGCGGCGCACCGCGTTGCGCCTGAGGTGCTTTGGGAGTTGGGCGCGACGGTGATCCCTGTGGGTGTTTCGCCCAATGGCTACAACATCAACGAAGGCTGCGGATCGACCCATCCCGATCAGGCGGCAGAGGTCATCCGGCGTGAAGGTGCCGATGTGGGCATCTGTCTTGATGGTGATGCGGACCGCGTGATGATCCTCGACGAAACCGGGACAGTGGCCGACGGGGATCAGCTTATGGCGCTGCTGGCAGGGCGCTGGGCCGATCAGGACCGTCTGAACGGGGGCACCTTGGTGGCGACGGTCATGTCCAACCTCGGGCTGGAGCGGTTTCTTGGCAGCCGTGGCTTGCGCCTTGAGCGGACGGCGGTGGGTGACCGCTATGTGGTCGAGGCCATGCGCAAGGGTGGATGGAACCTTGGCGGTGAACAGTCCGGCCATATCGTCATGACCGACTATGCCACGACTGGTGACGGGTTGCTTGCAGGGTTGCAGTTTCTTGCCGCCATGGTCGAGACCGGCAAACCTGCCAGCGCCTTGACCCGCAGTTTTGAGACCGTGCCACAGATGCTCAGGAACGTCCGCTATGCCAAAGGGCAAGATCCGTTGGGCCATGAGGGCGTGAAAGCCGTGATTGCTGACGCTGAAACCAAGCTGACAGGCAAGGGCCGGCTTCTGATCCGCAAATCGGGGACTGAACCATTGATCCGTGTCATGGCCGAATGCGAAGACGATGCGCTTCTGGCGCAGGTTGTCGACGGTATCGTCGCCGAGGTCGAAGCTGCGGTCTAGCGGCGGATGATCTTGCGCAGGTTGGTCCATTGACTGATGGCCAATCCCGTCAGGATCAGACCCAGCGCCAGAAAGAACCGCCACGGCAGGTCTTCGTTCAGGACAACTGCACCGAAAATCATCGACCAGACCGGCACCTGAAACCCGACCGGCGCCATAAAGACCGATCCCGCGCTGCGGATCGTCGAAATCCGCAGCCATGCGGCCAAAGCCGTCGGGATCAACCCCAGCAGGATGATGGCCACAGTTGGTCGCATCTCGCCCATCGCCGGCAGTCCTTCAAAGACCAGCATGGCGGGGATCAGCGCGACAGACCCGACCACCAGAACGGCGGTCGCCATCACAATGGGATCAACCGTCGGGCAGCGCCGTGTCATGATGCTTGCCACAGCGTAAGAAAGCGCCGCACCCAGACAGGCCAGCTGGCCCAAAGGTTCCATGCCCGTCCCAAGGCGCAAAAGGCCCGGGCCGATCAGCACGACCGCGCCAAAGAAACCCAAACCGACGCCCATACTGTTGCGCAGCGTCAGCCGCTCGTCCGAGAAGATATGCGCCAGCGGCAATACAAAAAGCGCCACAGCCGCCATCGCGATCCCTGCAAAGGCAGATTGCACAAACTGCTGGCCCCAGCTGAGCAGAGCAAAGGGAATCGCAGAGTTCAACAGCCCGATGATGATCAGATATTTGGCCAGCCGTCCCGTCATGTCCGGCAGGGGCCGCCCCATGATCCGCATCAGACCCAGAAGCGCCACCGCGCCAAGCGTCACCCGCGCGCAGGCCACCGTCAGCGGGCCGTATCCTTCCAGTGCGATGGCCACCACCATAAAAGTGGCGCCCCAGATCAGGCCAAGGGCGGCGACGGAGAGCCAGTTGAAGAGGGTGGGTTGCTGGGTCATGCCACAGCGTTAGTCGTGATGGCTGCGACTGTCGAGAGGCGCCTGTTCGCGGTCCTTCATCCCGTAGTCGCGGATCACTTCGGCGACGCGCAAACGGTAGTCATCGAAGATGCCGTCCCGACCTGCCGACTGTGTCGCGCGGTGTGCGGGGCGGTTGCGCCATGCGTTGAGCGAGGCTTCGTCTTCGAAGAAGGACACCGACAACAGCTTGTCGGGGTCGGTCAGGCTGCGGAACCTTTCGACCGAAATGAATCCGGGGTGATCCTCGACCATCGGGCGCATGCGGGCGGCGTGTTCCAGATAGGTGTCGGTCTGGCCTTCGGCTGTGTGGACTTCAAAGATCACGGCGATCATGTTCATTCTCCCTGGCAGGTGCGGGGGTGTCCCCAAGGCAAAACGGGCACCCGACTGGATGCCCGTTCTATTGGTGTCAGACCGGAAGTGTTCCGGTCTTCAGTTCTTGGACTTGTCGACCATCTTGCCTGCGGAAATCCACGGCATCATGGCACGCAGCTTTTCGCCGACCTGCTCGATCTCGTGCTCGTCGTTGATGCGGCGTGTGGCCTTGAAGAACGGCTGGCCAACCGCGTTTTCCTGCATGAAGTCGCGAACAAATTTGCCGGTCTGGATGTCGGTCAGGACGTCCTTCATGCGCTGCTTGGTTTCAGCGTATGGCAGGATGCGTGGACCGGAAACGTATTCGCCGTATTCGGCTGTGTTCGAGATCGAGTAGTTCATGTTCGCGATGCCGCCTT
>CAZOMZ010000297.1:0-2464 GCA_964581065.1 uncultured Loktanella sp.
TCTCTGCATCCGTCTTGCAGATCAGCCGCGCCTTCTGCGCGGCCTGTTCGCCACCACCCACGATCACGACACGGCGACCGGATGTGCGGATGAACATGGGAAAGGCTTTCATCGTATCCTCCTTATGCGGCGTCGCGCGGCTGGCGCGCATGCCAGAGCTTGCGGGCTGTGTCGTGGGCGTCTGTCGTACCGAGTGTGGCCAAAGCCGCAGCGGCAGTGCCCATGATGACCTGTTCATCAAAAACAGAGGGCCGCGTCAGGTCATAAGCGGCTGTCGGTTCGGCAAGCCTGCGCGTTTCGGCGATCAGGGCGGGGAGACTGCCTTCCCACGCCGCGCCATCCCGCAAACCGAAGGCGGCGATAGTCTTTGCCGGATGCCGTTCGAACTCACCTCCGCCGCCTTTGATCACGGTCAGGTTCTGCCATCCCAGCAGGGCTCCCGCGTCGGCTTGCAGCAGGCGGTATGACGGATGAAAGACACCCTGAACGCTGGATGTGGCCTGTGCAGGGTTCAGCATCCGGCAGACCGTGTTGATGCAAGACCGCAGCCCAAGCACCTCGCGCAGGCGCAAGAGCGCAAAGAGCGCGGGGTGCAAGTCTTCGAGCGGCAGATAGGCGATGCCGTCGCGGGCCAGCAAGTTTTCGGCCTCATCCGGCGATGCGGCGATCTGGATGCCCGCTGCGGATAGCCCGCCACGCACCTTGTGATCGGCCCCGTTCCAGCCATGCAAAAGAACCCGGTGCCCCGCATCCGCCACCAACCGCGCGGACAACAGGAACCATGGCGCGCCGCGCGTGCGACCCGCCGCGTAACTGGGCCAGTCGAGGTCTGCCTTTGGCATCTCCGGTATCGCGGCCTGTGCGGCTTTTGCCAGTCCCGCAATTTCCTCGGCGGTCTCGCCCTTCATGCGCAACAGCATCAACAAGGCTCCGACAGCCTCGGGTGCTGCATCGGAACCGAGCATGATCTCCATCGCGGCGGTTGCTTCGTCCATGGTTAGGGACCGCGACCGCCCCGGCCCGCGGCCAAGGGTCTGGACGAAAGGGGCGAGGCTCATTCCGCGGCCTCCTTGACGCGCACGCGGGCGAGGAGGTCGGCAATTTCAGGGCGACAGGACCCGCAATTGGTCCCTGCCCCCAAGGCCTCGCCGATCTGCTCAACGGTCATCAAACCGTCAGTCTCTATCGCTGTGACAATGGTGTTGATCCCGACACCGAAGCAGGAACAGAGCGTCGGACCGGGGTTCGGGATCGATGCGGGCACGCGGCCCGTCAGTGCATCGGCTGCATCCGTTCCCGGCAGTGTTGTCAGATAGTCCCGCATGACAGCTATTGGGGTGCGCGCCACGTAGAGCGCGGCAATGATCTGGTCGCCGTCGCGCAGGACGATCCGTGCCGATCCGCGTGCGGTGTCGATGACACAAGCCGCCGTTGCGGTAGGCTCGGAAAAAATACGGCGCGCTTCTGCTTCCCAATCGTCGATTGCGTTTGTACCCGCCAGTTCCGCTCTGAAGCCGTGCGGCATCCGCGCCTTGGCCCAATAGGCGCAATCCAGTGCCATATCACGCTTTGACACAGCAAAGCCGTACCAATCAGCCTCGAAAGGTGCAGCGGCGACTGTGCTGGCCTTGCTTTCCGGCTGACCAGAGAGAGGGTCGGTCGCAGGTGCAACCAGTGTATCAATCCGCGCGCAGCTCGCAGTCTCTCCCGTCCAGTGGATCGGTGCGAAGAGCTGGCCTCTTTGCACGTCTTTGGTGATCCGCGCCCGCAGGATTGCATCGCCATACATGTTGCTGAGCCGGACGAGGTCGGATGCTGCGATCCCAAGCGCTACAGCGTCGTCAGGATGAATATCCACAAAGGGCTCGGGCAGATGTGCTGACAGACGCGGCGATAGGGCTGTGCGGGTCATCGTGTGCCATTGGTCGCGCAACCGGCCCGTGTTCAGGCGGAATGGTGTGTCTGCTGTTGCGACAGACGCCGGTGCCTTGGTGGTCACGGCGATCAGTCGCGCCTTTCCATCGGGATGGAAAAAGGCACCGTCCGCAAAGAACCGCCCGCCTCTCCGCTCTTGCGTGATAGGCCAGCGCGTCGGCGCGAACTGCGCATAATCGGCATCAGAGATACTGGAGAGAGCAGAGATATCGAAATCGCGCCCGAACTGTCCGGCAATTCCGGAGAGTGCCACATGCTCGCGGAAAATCTCGGCCGGGTTGGCATAGTCAAAGGCGCGGCCATAGCCCATGCGTCGGCCGACCTCGGCCAGAATGTCCCAATCCGCCCGCGCCTGTCCCGGCGCAGGCAGAACGCTGCGCTGGCGGCTGATCGTCCGATCGGAATTTGTGACGGTGCCGTCTTTCTCGGCCCAGGCGCTGGCTGGCAGCAGCACGTCGGCAAGGCGCGCTGTGTCGGTCTGCGCCGTGATGTCGCTGACCACGGTGAAGGGGCAGTTTGCGATGGCATC
>CAZOMZ010000298.1:0-2447 GCA_964581065.1 uncultured Loktanella sp.
CCCGCCGCACCAGCGGCTCTCCGCCGGTGATCCGCAGCTTTTCAACGCCCATGCGGATGAAGGTCGAACACATGCGGTCCAGCTCTTCCAGCGTCAGCAGCTCTTTCTTGGGCAGAAAGGTCATGTTTTCCGACATGCAGTAGACGCAGCGGAAATCGCAGCGGTCGGTCACAGACACGCGCAGGTATTCGATGGCGCGCTGGAAGGGATCAATCAAAGGTGCCGTCATGGGCTACATGTAACACGCGCGGGGTCCCGCGCAAGACACGTCACCGGCATTGTCAGCAGGATGTGCGACGCATAGTTTGAAGGAATGAAACCTGTTCTGCTTGTGCCCGTCCTGATTTTGTCCGCCTGTACGACTCCGTCGTTTCAGGGGCTTTTCCCGTCACCGCTTGAGGCCCCGATCGCGGCGCCAACCGAAACCTTGAACCCCGCGCCACCACCGCCGCCGCCCGCGGATGCGCGGACGGTCGATGACTTCGATACGACCTCGGATGCGGATCGCGCGGAGGCGGTGCAGGTTTCCGCCGTTGCCTCGGAGCAGCCCTTGGGGACCACACTGGCGACCTTGGGGTCTCCGACCGAGCCGGGCATCTGGCTGAAAACGCCCTTGGTGACCGAACTGCGCCCGGGCCGTGCAAGCTATCAGGGCAAGACCATCAACGTCGAGCTGCGGCCCTCTGGCGGGGAAGCGGGGTCTGGCAGCCAGATCAGTCTGGCCGCGATGCGTCTGCTGGAAGCGCCGCTGACGGGGATCATTGAAGTGAACGTCACTGCCACAGGCGGTTGATCTGAGCCGGGAGGTTGGATGCCTCCGGCGGGGATATTTATGGGCCAATAATAGCCCCGACTAGGGCAGCTTCCGGGCGGCCTCCTTGCGGGCGAAGGGTTTCATTCTGTCGCCGTAGTCCGCCAGAAAGGCCCGCACGCGGTTGGAATCGTGTTTGGAGAGTTCCCTGAGCCACCATCCTACCGCCTTCTGGATGAACCATTCAGGGTCATCGACATAGGATGCAGCCCACCCGAGGATACGCTCGCGGGCGGCGGTTTCTGCCGGTTTGGGGTTATTCTGCTTGGTCCAGGGCAGCGTCATGACCAGAGCCGCACGGCGCGTCCACATATGCGGCGAGGTGACCCAGCTTTCGACCTGATCCAGTCGCGACGGGTCGGCCGTCAGACGCCTTTGCCCCGCCATGCTGGCATGATCCGCGATTGCCCATGAATCGAAATCCGGCACCCATGAGGCGATGAGATCCCATGCGTCTTTATCATCGGGGCGGATGCGGGCTTGCGTCAGCAGTTTGGCGGCGGCCAGGCGCGCCTCGTAGACGTTACTTTTCCAAAGCGACCGCGCAAGCGCCAGACGCGCATCAAGGTCCACCGCGCCCCGCCAGCCTTTGACGTAATCGTCGATCTGCGGGTTGCTGAGGCCCAGATAGGGACGGTCCACCTTGTGGTAGCGGTGCATCTCGGAGGCTCTGGCGGGGTCACCCGATGCGCGCAGTTCGGCGATGGCCTGCTTGCCGGTGATCATTCCACGGTCACCGATTTGGCCAGATTGCGCGGCTGGTCCACGTCCGTCCCTTTGGCGACAGCGGTGTGATAGGCCAGTAGCTGGGCAGGCACCGCATAGAGGATCGGTGCAAGGAAAGGATCGACCTCGGGCATGATGATGGTCTCCCAGACACCGTCTCCGGCCTCTTTCGCACCCTTCTGGTCGGTGATCAGCAGCACCTTGCCGCCTCGCGCCATGACCTCTTGCATGTTCGAGACGGTCTTGTCGAAAAGGCTGTCTCGGGGCGCCATGACGATGACCGGCACGTGTTTGTCGACCAGCGCGATGGGGCCGTGCTTCAGCTCTCCGGATGCATAAGCTTCGGCATGGATGTAGCTGATTTCTTTCAGTTTCAGCGCACCCTCATGCGCAAGCGGATACATCGCGCCACGCCCCAGAAACAGGATATCGCGCGCCTCGGCCAGTTTGCGGCTGAGCTTTCGGGATTTGTCTTCGATCCCCAGTGCCAGATTGAACAACCCCGGCAATCCGCGCAGTGTCGCAAGTTTGGCAGCGAGGTCTGCACCGCTGATATGGCCGCGCGCGTGGGCGGCATCGAGCGCCAGGATCGCAAGCGTGGTCAACTGGCAGGTGAACGCCTTGGTCGAGGCCACACCGATCTCGGTCCCTGCCAGAATGGGCAACGGCAGGTCGCTCTCGCGGGCGATGCTGCTTTCGGGGACATTGATGACCGAGACGATCTTGTCGGCCTTGCCGTCCATATAGCGCAGTGCGGCCAATGTATCGGCGGTCTCGCCCGACTGGCTGACGAAGAGGGCGACCGTTCCTTTGGAGACAGGCGGTTCGCGGTAGCGGAATTCCGAGGCCACATCGACCTCGACCGGCAGGCGCGCGAGTTGCTCGAACCAGTATTTCGCGACCAGACAGG
>CAZOMZ010000299.1:0-2440 GCA_964581065.1 uncultured Loktanella sp.
GCGGCAAATCCGCCCGTATCGCAGAAGTTTCCAACTACAAGGCGCCCAAGAGCGCCGAAGCCACAAGCTAAGGACGGACGCCATGAAAGCCGATATTCACCCAGACTATCACATCATCGACGTCAAACTGACCGACGGCACCGTGATTCAGATGAAATCCACCTGGGGCAAGGAAGGCGACCAGATGTCGCTGGACATCGACCCTTCCGTGCACCCTGCATGGACCGGCGGCTCCACCCGTCTGATGGACACCGGTGGCCGCGTGTCGAAGTTCAAGAACAAGTATGCAGGTCTGGGCTTCTAAGCCTCGCTGCATGAATGACGTTTCAAACGCCGCCCCACGGGGCGGCGTTTTGCGTTGTCAGGCCAGCAACTCGCCCCAATCAGGCCCGCGTCGCGATGAGCGTGCCAAATGCCTGAAACCCGTAAAGGGTGCCTGCTGCCAGCCGCCGCTGGTATTCAGCGGCCAATGCATCCGCAAGCGGCTGACCGATCTGGCCTGCGGCCACCATCACCTTGGCGGTTTCAACGACCCAAGGCACCATCTGCGAGGTGCCGTTGATCACACGCGGCGTGATCGTGAAGGACTGCACCTCGAAACCTTGCCCGGCCACCAGACCTGGGGCTTTGGCGATCACATGCGGGTCGGTCACGAATCCGGCGACAAAAGCCTTGGCGCAGGCATCGAGCGGGTCATGTGGAAAGCTGGCCAAAGATGCCTTCGAGAAATCGCAATCACAGATGACAAGTTGCCCGCCGACCTTCAGCACCCGCCGCGCCTCGGCAATCAGGGCGGCAGGATCGGTGACATGGGTCAGCACGGTATGCATGACCACAATATCGACCGCACCGTCATCCAATGGCAGTTGGGCACCATCCGCCTGTTCAAACCGCAGGTTGGGGACGGCGCCTGCCCGCGCGACTGCCTCGGCCACAAATCCGGCCGAAGGTTCGTAGCCAATCACCTTTCCTGCCGCCTTTGCCGCGATCCTGCGGGTCACGGCACCTGCCCCCGCCCCCACTTCGATCGTCAGAGTGTCGGTGTCCAAAGTCAGTTGGTCCAGATAGGCCGCCACGATTGCCTCCATCGTGGGATCGGACTGACGTTCGTCCATTGAGTCCGCAAAAGCTTTGATAAAGTCGGCGCCAGCCGCGTCGACGTTCTGAAAAGGATCAGCCATCTCTTCCTCCATCCTGCCAAGGGACTATATATTGAGAAAGGAAGTCTGTCGCCTTCTATGCAGAATATGGAACCCCAAGTGCACCACCCCCTGTCCAGCCTGATTGACCAGATCGTGGAAAACGCCGAACGACGCGGTGATTTCAAAGACCTGCCCGGTGCGGGGAAACCGCTGCCGCATCTGGATGATCCACAGAACGCCGTGCTGAACCGCATGATGAAAGAAGCGGACGCGAAATCACCTGTTGTGATCCTGCGCAACCAGATTCTCGCTTCATCCGAGCGGTTGAAGGCCCTTACCGATCCCGCTGCCCGCAAGGATGAAATGACGCGATTGAGCGAGCTTCAGATGAAGCTCGCCATCGAAATGGAAGCGTTCCGCAAATACGGATGACCCCAAAATCTCACCGAGATTTTGGCTTCAGAGTTTCTGTGAGACTCTGCCCTATCCTGCTGCTTTGCTGCGGGCACGCCCCTTGCCGCCACCACTGCGCCGCTTGAAACCGCCCGGCTTGCCACCTGCAGGTTTCGCGCCCTGCGGGCGTCCGCCACCGCCACGACGGCCACCGCCACCGCCGCCATTCGGGCGTTTCTTCTGGCCGGGCTGGACTTCCCAGCGACGGCCCGAGGCAACGGGGATCGTTTCCTTCATCGCCTTTTCGATGTCCTGGAGTTCGATCATCTCGTCGGGTGCAACCAGCGCCACAGCCGAGCCATCGGCTCCGGCCCGCGCGGTGCGGCCGATACGGTGGACATAGTTCTCGGCCACGTTGGGCAGATCGTAGTTATAGACGTGCCGCACCTGCGGGATATCCAGACCACGGGCGGCAACGTCCGTGGCGACCAGCACGCGGACCTTGCCTTGCTTGAAGGCCTCAAGCGCACGGTCACGCTGTCCTTGGGATTTGTTGCCGTGGATCGATGCGGCGGCAAAACCCTTCTTTTCGAGGTGCTTGTACATCTTCTCGCAGCCGTGCTTGGTGCGGCCAAAGACCAGCGCGAGTTCATCGCGGTGCGCATCGAGCAATTCGACCAGCAGGTCCATCTTGGCGGCTTGGGCCACAAAGTGCACAGACTGGTTGATCTTGGCCGCCGCCTGCCCCGGAGGGTTCACCTGCACGCGCACAGGCTTGTTGAGGTAGGTGTCGGCCAGTTCGTTCATCAGCTTGGGCATCGTGGCAGAGAACATCATTGTCTGACGGTCTTTGGCCAGAAGCGGCGCAATCTGGCGCAGCGCATGGATAAAGCCCATGTCGAGCA
>CAZOMZ010000300.1:0-2440 GCA_964581065.1 uncultured Loktanella sp.
ACCGACGGTGCCACCGATCTCGCAGAGCATGAAATCAACTTCATCTTCACCGATCGAGATGAAATCCTTGATCTGGTTGGTGACATGGGGAACGACCTGAATGGTCTTGCCCAGATAATCGCCACGGCGTTCCTTCTCCAGAACGTCCGAATAGATGCGCCCCGACGAGACCGAATCCGTCTTGCGGGCGGGCACGCCGGTAAAGCGTTCGTAGTGACCGAGATCGAGGTCGGTTTCCGCGCCGTCGTCGGTGACAAAAACTTCGCCGTGCTCGAAGGGCGACATCGTGCCGGGATCGACGTTCAGGTAGGGGTCCAGTTTGCGCAAACGGACGGAATAGCCGCGCGCCTGCAGCAAAGCCCCCAATGCCGCCGAGGCAAGGCCTTTGCCAAGCGAGGATACCACACCGCCAGTGATAAAAATAAAGCGCGCCATTGGCTGGGGTCTCCCGTGAGAAATGTCCGAATATGTGGGAAAACGAACCCGAAAATTCGCATCATCACGGGATTTGACTACTACCGGATTCGGACCGGATTGGCAACCATTACCCCAAGATCATGTTGCAGCACGGTGCCGTGCAGCAACCCGTTGTGGTTAATTGCCCGAAGGCAGCAAAGGCGCGTCATCCGAAGACGGAGGCAAAAGGCTGTCGCCAAGAGATGGAACTTCCACGCCTTCTTCTGTCTGAACCGGTGCCAGACGGTCGGCGACCGAGGACCCTGCCGCATTGCTCTGCGCGATCAGTGTCAGGGTAATCGATGTGCAGATAAAGGCCACGGCCAGCAGCCATGTAAACTTGCTCATCGCGGTTGCCGCCGGACGGCTGCCTGTCGCACCGCCACCGCCGCCGCCCATACCAAGGCCACCACCTTCGGAGCGCTGCAACAGCACAGTACCGATCAGGCTGAGCGCAAGGATCAGGTGGATGATGAGGACGACGTTTTCCATTCAAAGGGCCTTTCGGGGCTTTGCGAACACGCGGTATCTAAAAGCTGTCGGGCAATCCCGCAACCCCTGAAAATTTGCGAATGAGCGTGATACACGCTATGGTGGAATTTGCGCGCAGAATGGAATTTGGAGGTGAGTATGTGTGAAGCTACACCAGCCGAACTTGGCCGACTCATGTTCCTGCTTTGCAGTGGCTACCTAGGCACCCTGCCAATCATTACGTTTGCAGCAGTCGGAGCTCTGGTGGCGTTGCTTATAGGGGCGCTTGCGGCGATTGCGGCGCGGGGCGCTTCTCCGATTATCACATTTGCCGGACTGTGTTGGGTCACCGGATTCATTGCTGTTCTGGCGGGGTACGCCACAGGCAACGCGCGCGAGACCGTGGTTGGTGACGTCGTGCCAGTACTCTTGTCGGGCGTCGGTGCACTCTTTGTTTATGCGGTGCTACAGAAGACGGCCAATGCTGTTCTCACGTCAGGTTTGACGCTCAGTTTCGCCACGACATTCTATGTCGGACTTGAAGCAGGCTCAGAGCATCGGGCGGAGGTCATGCGCGCTCAGACGTCAGCGCAAATCGCACAGTCCGTTGAGGTGACAATTGCGCCAGCCTCAGTCATGGCACTTGCGGCCATACTGGATGACGATGCGCCCAAGCTCGCCGCTGACTTTGACCTTGGTAATTTCGTGGTCTGTCCCGAGGGGACGGTATCACTGAACGGTGAATGTGTTGCATTGCCCAATGGCACAACGGGTGGACTGGGGGAGACCTACAATATTCTCCAGTTCTGGGAATTCTATCAGCAATACGGCAATCAAGGCGGGACGTTGTTCTTGGAGCAACCGTCGCGCGATGGAAACTAGCCACTATTCGTCCACGTCATCCACATCGGCCTGACCGCTCAGGCGGCGGCGCACGATTGACCACGAAAGACCGATCGCCAGCACCAGCGACAGGGCAAAGATCGCGATCCATGTGTTCACCGTCGGATTGTCGAGACTGATCACACCCTGATCGAACAGGACCCAGATCACTGTGCCTACCACCGCAAGCACCAAGATCATCCCGAAAATCCCGATAGAACGTAATGTCGCGCGGAGATAGATAATATAGCCCACAAGCAGGATCAGACCGCCGAGAACGACCAGTGACAGGCTGGTCTCGTTGTTCTCCTGTGCCCAGCGGACGTAGTTCCACGCGGTCGGATTGTAGGTCGCCGCCAGCAGGACAAAGGCGAAAATCCAGCGCAAGACAAAACCCATTTGACGGCTCCTTCATTGGTCTTTGCCAAAACCATGCCGCCCGTTTCCACCGCTGTCCAGCATCCGGCTCCAAATTAGCGGTTTCCCCAGACGGGGCGGAAAGCTATAGGGGGCACGCATTTGTGCAAAGGAACGGATTCTATGGCAAACGTGGTGGTCGTGGGCGCCCAGTGGGGCGATGAAGGCAAAGGCAAGATCGTGGACTGGCTGTCCGAACGGGCCGATGTGATTG
>CAZOMZ010000301.1:0-2353 GCA_964581065.1 uncultured Loktanella sp.
GCATCTGTTTTGGGAACAGAGGGTCGGGAGTTCGAATCTCTCCGCCCCGACCATCTTAAAAAACTCGCAGTTGAGATCGGCTGGCTTGCGGCTCTGCGTCGCTAGGTCTGCTGGCCCGGTTTCGGGTTTCCGACACCGTACTCATTGTAAGAGGTTCCCTTGATAAAGGGGACAACCGCGCCGAGGCGCGCAAAACGGCGCAAAGCAAGACCCAAGGTGGCGCCGGCGTCTTTTCGCAGACCGATGAACTTGATCAGTGACAGGGCCAGGAGGCCCGTTCCAAATACGAGATTTCGGTTGAAGCATTTCAGTACCACGATCGGGACGCTTTGCCAGATCGAACTGATGCCCAGCTCCCGATGTCGGGCTGCAATGTGAAACAGATTGACCTGATTGCGGATGCCGCGCCAAAGCTCGTATCTCATGGCCGTCCTGCCGCCGCTGCGCGTCTCAAACACCCTTGCCGAGGGCCATCCTGTCACCTTGACTTCGTGCTGGCGGATCGCCCTGAGCATGAACTCGCTGTCTTCTCCGCCGCAGTGATTGAAACGCGCATCGAATCGCAAACCGAGGCCCGTGCTGGAATCAAAAACGAAACGATGGACCGCGTAGTTCGATGTCCCCAGAATTGGCGGACGCTTCCCCACGACCGGCTCCGGAAACTGGGAGCGGGGGTGAAGGGGGTGCAGATCATCTTGGTACACAAACGTCGTCGTCCCGACCATGATGCCTGATCCCGTGTTCTGTAAGCCACGATGCCACTCAACCAACCAATCGGGGGCGAGCCAAACATCATCGTCTATGCCCAAGAGCCAATCGGCCGTCCGCGCCTGCGCCGCAGCAAACAGGGCATTGCGGGCAAAGACCAGTCCAGCCTTGGGTTCATGTTCGACAAAGACGTCAATCGTTGCGGGCAGGTCGAAATCAGCCGCCGCGGTCTGCAGAACCTCGTTATTATCCAAAATGATGAGTGAGAGCCTGATTTGATCCGGAACCTCGAGTTTACCAATCGAGGTAACCAACCGATCCAGCAGGTCTGCCCTGTTCCGCGTGCAGATACCGATGACGTAAGAAGGCCGCGGATCTTGATCCGCGGCCTCTAGAGTTTTCAGGCTACTGAGCTCTGACATCTCGCTTGAAATGGTCCAGCGATGATTAGTTGTCGCCTTCATCGTCGCCGGAAACGGCGAGGCCGATCAGCAGACCAACAATTGCCAGCGGGATCACCCAACCGGGCAGGCTGCCATCATTCGAATCGGCCATTGGCTCAACAGGTGCAGGGGGTGCCATCTCGACGATCGTATCACCCAAGCCGCCTGCGTATGCAGCACCAGCAGCAAGCACCAAACCGCCAACAATCAAAAGTGTCTTCTTCATTTGTCCCGTTCCTCATTTTTTCGAACAAAGTATTGGGAAAGTTAACGGCAATTCTGCCGCGGGGTCAATCGCGGGGTTGAACGGTGTGTGAATGGTGATCTCCACGGTCGACTGTTGCTGATCGGTATCACGGCCGCTGAATGCAGTGATTTGCGGCGAAACCGGCAGTCTGCGCAACGCGCTGTCTTCAACAAGCGTGTCAGCCTTCCCGTGTAAGTTGCCCCGTTATAACGGGTTTTGTCCCTCGTCAGATTTGCGCGTGCTGTGGACAAATCTGTGTGTGAATCACTCGCTGCAACAAGCCCCCATCAACGGCCTGCTGCGTCAACCGAATTTATCTGCATTTTGTGTTAAAAACCCGTTGACCCACTAGTGCTAGATGCGCCACCTTGTGTAGGCCGAGGAAAACTACACCAGATGTGGTATCGGCATTGGGGACAGCTTCGTCAGGCAGATGCCATCGGCATCCTTGCAGAGCATGGTTCAATGAGCCTTGCTGCAGCAAACTATTTGCCTTCGTTGATTGTTCCTTTGGAATTGGTTGCCGCTGATGCGGCGGGGAGACGAGCCGCAACGACGGCATATAGATACGGGGCAGTTTAGATGAAAATTGATCGCAATTTTACAAAGGCCGGCAAGGACGCCTATTCAGAAGTAGCATTCAAATCCGCTACGTCCGAAATCCGCAATCCTGACGGAACAGTCGTTTTCAAACTCGAGAACTGCGAGATTCCACAAAGCTGGAGCCAAGTCGCCTCCGATGTCATCGCGCAGAAGTATTTCCGCAAGGCGGGCGTCCCTTCCGAAGTGAAGAAAGTGAAAGAAAAGGGCGTGCCAGAGTTCCTGTGGCGCTCGGAACCAGCAAAGGTCGCGACCTTTGGCGGTGAGACTTCTGCCAAGCAGGTCTTTGACCGTCTCGCAGGCGCATGGGCCTACTGGGGCTGGAAGGGCGGCTATTTCTCGACCGAGGAAGACG
>CAZOMZ010000302.1:0-2352 GCA_964581065.1 uncultured Loktanella sp.
GCCCAGATAGGTCAGGATGGTCTCGGTCGCGTTGGGCATCAGATAGGCCACGACATCCTTTTCGCCCACGCCCAGCGCGCGGAACATATTGGCCGCTTGCGCCGTCTTGTCCCGCAGACCGTTCCAGTCGAGCGTTTCGGATGGTGCATTGGGGTCCGACAGCAGACTAAAGGTGGTGGCTTTGCGCGACCCGAATTTGCCGGCTGTCTGGCTGAGCATTTCGAATGTGGTTGTCGGCTTGTCGCGCGCCTCCCACGACATTTCGTTTTCGATGGCGTCACGGTCTGCGATGGTCGCAAAGGCCATGGTGTCTCTCCCGTTTTATTCTTGTTCCGCGCATGCGCGGCCTCCCTGTCGGGACAGGTTGGTCAAGAATGGGACAGACCACAAGTCTGACGCTGCGAAAAAACGGTCGCTTACTCGGCGGCGACGCCTTCGGTGAACTGCAGGCGGGCCAGTCTCGCGTAGAGCCCCCCTTGTGCCACAAGCGCATCATGGGTGCCTTGCGCGACGATCTTGCCCTGTTCCAGCACAACGATCCGGTCGGCCTTTTTCACGGTCGCCAGCCGGTGAGCCACAATCAGGGTTGTGCGGGTTTTAGCCAGATCCTCGACCGCGCGCTGCACGGCGTATTCGCTTTCGGCGTCCAATGCGCTGGTGGCTTCGTCAAGCAAGAGAACCGGCGCATCGCGCAGGATCGCGCGGGCAATGGCGATACGTTGTTTCTGACCACCAGACAGCATAACACCGCGTTCACCCACATAGCTTTCGTACCCATCAGGCAGCGCCGTCAGGAAGTCATGCGCGGCGGCGGCCTTGGCGGCCTCTTCCACTTCGGCATCGGTCGCGTCAGGGCGGCCGAAGCGGATATTCTCGCGTGCTGTATCGGCGAAGATGACTGGGTCCTGCGGCACAAGCGCGATATGTTTGCGGAAGGCGGCACGCTCAAGGTCGCGCAGGTCGATCCCGTCAAGTTTCACAGCCCCGCCCTGCGGATCGTAGAACCGCTGCACCAATTGGATGATGGTTGTCTTGCCCGCGCCAGAGGGACCGACCAACGCCACAGTCTCGCCCGGCTGGATATGCAGATCGATCCCGTCAAGCGCCGAGGTCTCGGGTCGCGAGGGGTAATTGAAACGCAGGTTTTCGAAGGACAGCGCGCCTTTCACAGGGGTCGGCAGCATCAGTGGCGAAGCGGGGTCCTGCACCGTATCTTCTGCTGTGAGAAGCTCGACCAGCCGTTCGGTCGCACCGGCCGCACGCTGCAATTCGCCCCAGACTTCCGAAAGCGCCGCGACCGCACCACCAACCATGATCGTATAGATCATGAACTGCACCAGCCCGCCTTCGGTGATCTCGCCCTGACTGACGTCCTGAGACCCCATGCGCAGGAAAAGCACAATGGCGGCAAAGATCATGAAGATCACAACCGCCGTCAACGCCGAGCGGGTCAGGATACGCCGCCGTGCGGACCGGTAGCTTTGCTCTGTCACATCATCGAATTTGGCGCGGCTCAGCGCCTCGTGGGTAAAGGCCTGCACGGTCTGCGCCGACAGAAGCTGCTCAGAGGCGTCCCCGCTCGATTCCGCGATCAGGTCCTGGTTCTCCTTAGAGAGGCTGCGGACGCGGCGGCCCAGAAACATGATCGGGAAGAGGACCACCGGAATGGGCCATAGGACCATCGCACTCATCTTGACCGAGGTCATCAGCATCAGGATCACACCGCCAACGAAGATCAGGATATTGCGCAAGGCAATCGAGGCGGAACTGCCGATGACCGACAGGATCAGCGTGGTATCGGTGGTGATCCGGCTCAGCACCTCACCGGTCATGATCCGCTCATAGAACGCAGGGCTCATCGAGATCATGCGGTTGAACACGGCCTTACGGATATCAGCGACCACCCGCTCACCCAGTCGGGTCACAAGGTAGTAGCGTGCCGCCGTTCCGAAGGCCAAAAGCACCGCAATCGTCAGCATCAGGTTGAAATGCTCGCCGATCTCGCCGGAACTCAAACCGAAGGTGTCGACCACAAGCCGCGCCGCAATCGGCAGCGTCAGCGCAACCATCGCGGTAAAGACCAGCGCGAAACCGGCAGCGAAGAGGTTGGCCCTGTATGGCTTGATAAACGGCCAGAGCGCCCGCAGCGCGCTGACTTTCTTGCCGACAGGTCGGTCCTCGGGCCGGGTGATCTGCGCGTCCGCCATGTAGGGTCCTCTAAACGTTCCATCCGGACATAAAACTGAACCGAACGTTTCACAAGCCAAGCCTGCGCATCTGCGACATTAGAAATTGTATGGAAGGTGGAGCGGGCGACGGGAATCGAACCCGTATCTCTTGCTTGGAAGGCAA